>DASVNY010000359.1:0-4478 GCA_036383615.1 Chitinophagaceae bacterium | reverse complement strand
TTTTGCAGGTTGTCAATAATTTTTTGTTCGAAATGTTTTTCAGTATAACTATGATGTTCGGGTATATTTAAAAACTCCAGCACATAGGGGTCCCTGGTGATGTCTGTATGATTTTTGATGATTTGTCCTTTGGCAGCCAATCTCTTTATGCTCTTTGTATTTTTACTTAAAGCAATCCGTTCGAATAAAGCCGTATCCATCTGGCGGCGAAGTTCCCTTACCGACCAGCCTTCCTGTATTGCTGTTTGCTGGTAAAAACTGATTTCCATTTCATCATTGCATTTCAACAACTCATAATAATGCGACCAGCTTAATTGATCTGATACTGTCAGCCCAGTTTTAGATTTGCCTGACACTGTCAAGCTTTTTCGGTTCACAGATTTGCCTGACACTGTCAGGCAAATCTGTTTGTTTTTGGGTTGAAACCGGATATAGAATAATCTCATCATCTGGAGCTGGGAACGGGAGAACCCTTTTCCGATTTCCCTGCTAAGTGATTTGGAAAGATCAATCAGTAATTGCTTGCCATACTCCGCTCTGATACTACCTGACTGCTCATATTCAACAATCAGCTTCCCCACATTCCAGTAGGTGGCCAGCAACTCCGTATTAATGCTCCTGGTAATGTTATTCCTTGCCCGTTCAACCAGTTGGCGGATTTCTTTGAGAAGACCACTATACTTTTTCTTTGAAACTTTCACAATCAGCGAGCATAGCTTGAAGTTTAATCTTGCTCTTATTCAAATTTAGTAAGATGCTATAGCAAGGAGTTTTTGTGAAAGATGTATTTTCCACAGAAAGCAAGGGAAAAACCTGCCCAGGTGCCGGGGATTACACCTTAAAGAAATGTCAATTCAACCAAAAAAAATGGGGTTCCGGGATTTTACCAGGAGAAATAATAGAGGGCCTATTCTTGTAACAACTTCTCAATCGCTGCCTGTGTTTTTTGAAACGGAAAAGAGTTGATAATATTTTCAAACTGTTTTTTTATTTCCCCGGTACATAGATTGCCAATAGAACCTTCATGTGTATGCTGAACAGAAGTGTCATATTTGAAATTACCTGCTTCAATATCCAATCCTACTTTTTTATAAGCATCACGGAAAGGCATTCCCTGGTTAACCAGCTTATTTACTTCTTCTACACTAAAGAGGTATTTGTATTTCTCGTCAGCAAGAATGTTTTCCTTTATTTCGATATTGCTCAGCATCAGACCAGTCATTTCAATACAATCCTTCAATGTTCTGAATGCGGGAAATAAATGTTCTTTTAATAATTGCAGGTCACGATGATAACCCGAAGGAAGATTCGCTGTCATTAATATGATCTCATTCGGTAATGCTTTGATGCGGTTACAATGACTGCGTATCAGTTCAAATACATCCGGGTTTTTCTTATGCGGCATTATGCTGCTCCCGGTGGTAAGCTCAGCAGGAAAACTGATGAAAGAGAAATTTTGATTTAGATACAAACACGCATCCATGCTAAGTTTTGCCAACGTATCTGCTACGTTTGATAAGGCTTGCGCCACGATACGTTCTGATTTTCCTCTTCCCATTTGTGCATACACCACATTATAGTTCAGGTCATCAAAACCTAACAGGGAAGTAGTTAGCTTTCTATTAATAGGAAATGAAGAACCGTAACCAGCAGCGGAGCCCAACGGGTTTTTGTTGACCACCCCATAAGCTGCTTTCACAGTGATCATATCATCAACCAGGCTTTCTGCATAAGCACCAAACCATAAACCAAATGAAGAAGGCATGGCTAATTGCAGATGCGTATAGCCTGGCAGCAAATGCATCTTATATTTTTCGCTTTGGGTTTGGAGCAGATCAAAAAGAAGTTGAGTGCTTTTTACTAACCCTTCAAGCTCATTCCGGAGAAATAGTTTTATATCCACCAGCACCTGGTCATTACGGCTGCGGGCCGAATGTATCTTTTTGCCAACATCACCGAGTTTTTGAGTAAGGAGAAATTCGACGTAAGAATGAATATCTTCTACTTCGCCAGGGATTTGAAACCTGGGATTCGGAATTTGGTCGTAAATAATTCGCAACTCTTTTACCAATTGGTCTTTTTCTTCTTTTGTTAAAAGCCCAACGGTTTCCAGCATAGTGACATGAGCGATAGAACCTAATACGTCAAAAGGCGCCAGCATCAAATCAAACTCCTTATCATTACCAACAGTAAATCTCTCTACTTCAGCCAGCGATGTTTTGTCTTTTTGCCAAAGTTTCATAATAGTTGCTTAAGGAGTTTTATATACAAATCAATTCCTTCTTTTATTTCATCAACATAAATATACTCATCGGCGGTATGACTCCGTGCAGAATCTCCCGGACCAATTTTTAATGTTGGAAAATGCATCAGTGCTTTATCTGAAGTGGTAGGAGAGCCATAATAAGTTCTGTGCAGGTTCAACCCTGACTTTACTAAAGGATGATCCAGGGCGATAGAAGTGGAACGAAGTCTTGTGCTTCTTGGCTTCACTTCACACTCAACATTTGACTGGATAATATCAATTACTTCTTCAAAACTATAGAGCTCATTGACCCTCGTATCCACTACAAATTTGCAATGAGCCGGCACCACATTATGCGCTTTGTTCTCTGTTTCAATAACAGTAACACTCATTTTGTTTGGTCCAAGAAGATCGGAGACCTTGGAAAATTGAAAGCTATTGAACCATTCAATATCCTTTAATGCTTTGTAAATGGCATTGTCACCTTCGTTTCTAGCGGCATGACCTGCTTTGCCATGACTGGTGCAATCTAATACCATCAATCCTTTTTCTGCAACGGCCATTTGCATTTGTGTAGGCTCACCAACAATACCAAAACTTATCTCTCCCAATTGCGGGAGCAAAACCTCGATCCCGTTATTACCTGATATTTCTTCTTCTGCTGTTGCGGCAAGCACCAGGTTATAGTCCAGATCGTCTCTTTCATAGAAATGCAGGAAAACTGCGATCAATGAAACAAGACTACCACCAGCGTCATTGCTTCCAAGTCCATACAATTTCCCTTCTTTTTCTATTGGAGAAAAAGGGTCAATGGTATATCCTTTGTTTGGCTTGACCGTATCGTGATGCGAGTTTAATAAAATGCTGGGTTTGGCAGGATCAAAATTTTTATTCTTTACCCAGATATTATAGAGGTATTGTTCCGCAGCAATGCCATTTGCCAGTAAAAAGTTTTTGAGCAAAGCAGATGAATTGTCCTCTTCCCGGCTAAATGAGGGAGTAGCGATCAATTCTTTGAGCAAATTGATGGCTTTATCCTGTAGTATCGTGATTTCATTACTCATTAACAATAGTTGTTCCTGCGGTTCCTTCAATCAACGCATCCAGGTTCTCCGCTTTGCCAATAATCACTTTACTTACACCACTGCTTAAAGCGGCAAAAGCATTGTCAAGCTTCGGGATCATTCCGGCAAATATTTTCTGCTTCGCTTTTAATTCCTGGTAATAGGAAGGTTTTATTTTTGAAATAACAGTACTGTCATCTTCTGCATTGAGCAAAACACCAGCTTTTTCAAAAGAATAGATCAGCGCAACCTCATATTCACGACTCATTGCCTTAGCCAGTTCCTGTGCAATAGTATCTGCATTAGTATTCAGCAATTGCCCCTGCTGATCATGTGTAATGGGGGAAAAAACAAGTGCGATGTTTTGCAAAAGCAAATTCTTTATCAAAATGGTATTGATCGAATCTACATCTCCTACAAATCCATAATCAATGACCGGGTGTTCTCTTTTATGCGCCAATACTACATCTCCATCGGCTCCGCAAAGACCGATAGCATTACAATTGTGTGATTGAAGCTGTGCAACAATATTTTTGTTTACATAACCCGCATAAACCATCGTAACAATCTTCAGGGTTTCGGCATCTGTTATCCTTCTGCCATCAACCATTTGTTGTTCTACTCCCAGTTTGTCGGCCAATCTTGTTGCTAGTTTACCACCACCATGTACCAGTATCTTTTTTCCATCAATATCAGCAAAAGCGCTTAGGAATGAAGATAGCTTTACCTCATCGTCAATAATATTGCCCCCGATCTTTATGATATATAACTTAGGCATTGCTCCTGAGTATTTCGGATAAAACGGACTGTGCAGCCCATACACGGTTGGAAGCTTCCTGTGTTACCAAACTATTTGGCCCATCAAGTATCTCATCACTCAGTTCCACATTTCTTCTTACCGGGAGACAATGCATCACTCTTGCATTATTTGTCAGGCTCAATTTTTCATTGGTGAGCATCCATTCCGGGTCATTGCTATAAATTCTTCCATAATCATTAAAAGTGCTCCAATTCTTCACATACACAAAGTCGGCATCTTTTAAGGCTTCATCCTGGTCATGAGTGATCGTTGCTCCTTTAGTGAATTCTTCACTCAATTCATAATCTTCCGGATGCGTGATAACAAAATCAGCGTTGCCCCAGGCATTGATCCATTGCGAAAAACTATT
>DASVNY010000358.1:0-3864 GCA_036383615.1 Chitinophagaceae bacterium | reverse complement strand
AGCTATTAGTTTTAGGGGTAATTGATCAATATGTTTTTTGAGTGAAGTAGCGGTTCTTTTAAAAAAAGCTTTTATTTTCCTTCTCAAACCAGTTTTTCAGTAATTTACTTTCATGGAGATAGTTCATGTTGCAGCAGAATGTTATCCTGTAGCCAAAGCCGGTGGACTGGGCGATGTAGTGGGAGCATTGCCAAAATACCAGGCAAACCTCGGGCATGTTGCCAAAGTGGTGATGCCCATGTATCGCACCAAATTTCTTTACGACAATCAATGGGAACTGGTACATGAAGGTGGCCAGCAATTAGGTCCTCATTATTTTCATTACAGCGTTATTAAAGAAAAAACCAATAAACTTGGTTTTGATCTTTATCTCGTTGACATCAATGGTCTGCTCGACAGGGAAAAGATCTATGGTTATGAAGACGACAATGAGCGCTTTGTTTCTTTTCAGATAGCGGTTTGCGACTGGCTGAGCAAGTGGCGGCATAAACCGGATGTGATCCATTGTCATGATCATCATACCGGGCTTATTCCTTTTATGGTTAAGTATTGCTATGCGTTTAACCAGCAGCTTTCAGATATTCCTACGGTTTTCACTATTCACAATGCGCAATACCAGGGTTGGATAGGTTGGGATAAATATTATTATCTCCCTGCCTATGATGCATATAAATGGGGCCTGCTGGATTGGAACAATATGATCAATCCTTTGGCCTCTGCTGTTAAATGCGCCTGGAAAGTGACAACAGTTAGTAGCAGCTACCTCGAAGAAATGCGCTATTCAGCTAATGGTCTTGAAAATCTTTTTGAATATGAAAGAGGAAAGAGTTCCGGGATATTGAACGGAATCGATACACAGGTCTGGAACCCTGAGACAGATAGTATGATCGTAAAGAATTATGATAAGGAACTGGTAGAAAAAGGTAAGCGAAAGAACAAGAAAGAACTCGCCGGGCAGTTTGGATTGGATCCCGACAAGCCATTAATAGCATTTGTTGGAAGATTAGTAGGAGAGAAAGCCGCCGATCTGTTGCCTGATGCGATCAGCCAATCCATTTACCAGCATCATGGTCATGCTAATTTTTTAGTATTGGGTTCTGGTGATCCTAATTTGGAAGACAGGCTTGACCAGATGAAACACCAGTTCAGCGGTTATTACAATTCTTTTATCGGGTATAGCGAACAATTGAGCCACCAGATCTATGCAGGGTCAGATTTTTTGTTGATGCCAAGCAGGGTTGAACCTTGCGGATTGAACCAGATGTATGCTTTGCGATATGGCACCGTGCCAATGGTGAGAAGTGTGGGAGGATTAAAAGATACTATTACTGATTTTGGAGATTGGCAGGGCTTCGGCATACGGTTCAATGAATCTTCTGTCTGGGATATCACTTATTCAGTGGGAAGGGCTATTGACCTTTACAATAATAAACAGGACCTTTATTCATGGATGCGTGGGTATATGATGACGATCGATCATTCATGGGATGGGTCAGCACAACAATATATTGATCTGTACAAGTCGTTGAAATAAATAAAAGCTTACTATGGCAATAAGAACCATTACTCACTCAAGAGAAATTTTATCCGTGATACTGGGCGGCGGCGCCGGCTCCCGTTTGTTCCCGCTAACAGCAAGCCGTTCAAAACCTGCCGTGCCGATAGCAGGTAAATACCGCCTGGTTGATATCCCTATTTCCAATTGTCTCAATAATGGTATTGGAAGAATGTTTGTGCTGACACAGTTCAACTCGGCATCGCTTAACAGGCATATCAAGAACACTTATCACTTCAGTGCTTTCAGTAAAGCATTCGTTGATATCCTGGCTGCAGAGCAAACACCGGATAACCCTACCTGGTACCAGGGAACAGCCGATGCGGTAAGACAGGGATTACGTCATATCGAACCGTTTGACAGTGATTATGTATTGATACTTTCCGGTGACCAGCTATATCAAATGGATTTCGCGGAAATGCTCGATAATCACAAACAATTGGGTGCCGATATCTCTGTTGCTACAATTCCTGTTGCAGAAAGAGAGGCCCCCGAGTTTGGCATATTAAAATCTGATAAAGGGCTGATCGCTTCCTTTATTGAAAAACCCAAAAAAGATGTACTGGGTGATTGGGTGAGTGATACCGGTAATGAAATGAAAGCCACCGGGCGGATATACCTCGCTTCGATGGGTATTTATATTTTCAACAGGAATCTTTTGTTCGATATGTTGCAATCTGAATTTAAAGATGCAACCGACTTTGGAAAAGAGATCATTCCTCATTCGATCGATAAATATAAAGTAGCCAGCTATCAATACACAGGTTACTGGACCGATATCGGGAACATCTATTCTTTTTTTGAAGCCAATCTCGATCTCACAAAAGATATTCCTGACTTCAACCTCTTTGATAGCGATCGCACCATTTATACAAGAAGCCGCATGTTACCCCCGGCCAAGATCAGCGGCACCACGCTTGAAAAAACACTGGTAGCAGAAGGCTCGATCATTCACGCTTCACGTATCGAACATTCAGTGATCGGTATTCGTTCCCGCATCGGCAATGGAACCACTATTGTCAACTCCTATATCATGGGTGGTGATTATTATGAAACATTACCCGAGATCAATCATGCCCATGCAAAAGGAATTCCTTTATTGGGTGTTGGTGATCGTTGTTATATCAAGAATGCGATCCTTGATAAGAATGTTCGCATCGGTAATGATGTAAGAATTAATGGCGGCACTCATCTCGACAACCAGGACCATGCTTTGTTTACAGTAAAGGATGGTATAGTAGTTGTCAAAAAAGGAGCGGTTATTCCTAATGGGTTTGTGATATAGTGAGCCTCGGGCTACGAGCCATGAGCTGCGAGATTGAGCATTGAGAATTGTTCGTTGAGCATTGAGCATTTTTCTTCCTCCAATAGGAAATGTTCAATTTTCCATGATCAATATTCAATTTTCATTGACAGCTTAAAACTCTCACTTTATTTTGTATAAAATGTGTACTTTTTACATAAAGTCCTTATCTTCCCTATTAGTTTAGTTCAAAACGATTGCTTATGTCCACTGCTTACACAGGCCCAAAACCAAATCTTTCTTTTTGGCAGGTTTGGAATATGTGCTTCGGTTTTTTTGGCATTCAGTTCGGTTGGAGTTTACAGATGGGGAATATGAGTGCCATCTATGAGTTTCTTGGTGCTTCACCGGAAGATATTCCACTCTTATGGCTTGCTGCACCCATGACCGGTTTGATCATTCAACCAATTGTTGGTTATTTGAGCGACCGCACTTGGCATCCAAGATTAGGAAGAAGAAGACCCTTTTTTTTGGTGGGTGCAATCCTTAGCTCATTGGCTTTATTCGTCATGCCTAACTCTTCGGCAATATGGATGGCCGCAGGCACTCTCTGGGTTCTTGATTCTTGCATTAACATCAGTATGGAACCATTCCGGGCTTTTGTTGCTGACAATCTCAATGAAAAGCAACGATCCTTTGGCTACGCCATGCAAAGCATGTTTATCGGAGCTGCTTCGTTTATTGCATTGTTCCTGCCCCGTTTATTAGTTGAGTGGTTTGGCATATCAAGAGATAAAGGAGAAGGAGGGATACCACAAAATATTATGTGGTCATTTTATATCGGAGCTATTGTGTTTTTGGGCGCCGTGCTCTTCACAGTTTTTAGGAGCAAAGAATATCCACCATCGGATCCAAATTGGAAAGAGGCATTGAAACAAGAATCAGGTAACGGTTTTTGGGGAGGAGTTAAAGAAATTTTTTCAGCAATTGGAAACATGCCGGCGCAAATGAAAAGATTGGCGCTGGTCCAATTTCTTACCTGGCCGGGGCTTTTCCTGATGTGGTT
>DASVNY010000357.1:0-3235 GCA_036383615.1 Chitinophagaceae bacterium | reverse complement strand
AAAGAAGAACCAGTAAGAAAGCATGTTCAAAAACGGCGAGGCCATATCTCTTGCACCGATCTGCAGGGGAATAAGAATGTTGGCGAATGTTCCGCTCAAACCTGCCGTTAATACGAAGAACACCAACACCGTTCCGTGCATAGTGACCAATGCATAATAGAATTCAGGTTTTATCTGTCCGCCTTCCGCCCATTTTCCGAAAAATGTTTCGAGGATGGGGAAATGCTGTTCAGGATAACCCAACTGCAAACGGAACAACACGGAGAATAAACCACCGATGACAGCCCAGACCATACCCGTTATCAGGAATTGCTTCCCGATAGTTTTGTGGTCCATGCTGAAGATATACTTGCTGACAAATGTTTCGTGGTGGCCATGATGCTCGTCATGGTGACCATGTGAAACTTCAGCTCCAGTGTGAACATGCAATGCTTCGCTCATAATCTTTTTATTTTGATGATCCCGTTATACCTGGATCAGTCTAATTAATTATTTCAGTTGCGCGATCTTAGTTGTATCAGTTACAGGTTTAACACCTATGGAATCTTTAACCGCACCTGGTTTAGCAGAAGGAACCGCTGACCAATATTTAGGTTCTTTCTTCGCCATCCATGCATCAAATTCTTCCTGTGTTTCTACAACGATCTCACCTCTCATACCAGTGTGACCTGCACCGCACATCTGGTCGCAGGATATTTCAAATACAAAGTTCGGATTGCCGGTTTCTTTTTTCATCTGTGCCGTGGTCTTTGTTGGTGTGAACCACATCGTAGTTGGTGTGCCCGGCACCGCATCCATCTTCATACGGAAATGCGCAAGACCCACATCATGTATCACATCCTTTGCACCGATAACCAGTTTCACGGGTTTGTTAACCACGAGGTGCATCGGTTCACCAGCTACATACACATCATCATGGTTCGCAGGATCATCCCATAATTGACCCAATGGGTTATTCTTCGCTTCGTCAATTTGTTTAAAGTATTTTTTACCTAATATCTTATCATCACCCGGGTAACGAAATTCCCATTTGAACTGGCTGCCTACAATTTCCACCTGCATAGCATTCGCCGGTGCTTCTCCTGTTATTTTGAACCAGTAGAAAATACCAAAACCAACCAGCACTGTCAGTGCAATAGCGGGAATAACTGTCCAGATAACTTCCAACTTGTTATTGTGAGGATAGTAGTAAGCTTTTCTTTTATCTGATTCCTGGTATTTAAAAGAGAACCAGAAAAGCGCTACCTGTGTAATTACGAATACAATAAAAGTGATGATGATCGTGATATAAAGCATCCTGTCGATCAATACGCCATGATCAGAAGCCGGGGCTCCAAGAATCTTTCCTTTCAATTTTTCATTGCAATAATACACACCGATCAGGCCAATGATCAAAAAGCAAAGCAGGAGGAATGCATTGATCTTGTTTGTTTGTTTCCTGGTTCTTTCTTCGCCACGTAACACCCCAACATATTCACTGGCCTTGGCTATCTGGAAAGTGATCAGGAAGCCTAATGCAAGGATCGCAACAATGAAAAAAGTTTGCATAATCTACAGTTCAGTTATTTTTTATTATTATCTGACCGTCCCGGTCCGATAATCTTTTTATTTCCTTTATCTGACCGTCCCCGGCCCGATAACTTCTTGTTCTTTCTCATCAGACCGAGACGGTCAGATGATTTCTCTTACGTATGATGTATCACACTCTCTTTAATGAACGGATGGTTCCTGGCCAGCAATGGATACTTGCTTAATGACCTTCCCACCACGAACATGATCAATCCCACAAAGCCCAGCGCTACACCAAAATCCCATAATATCATCGGCACATGTGTTTCACCTGTCTTTGGATCTGTCATTGGGCTTGGAAACACCATCTGGTAAAAATCCAGCCAGTGACCAAAAATGATCAGCAAGGCCATGAATGTTATCGTGCCATAATTTCTTTTTGCACCTCTTGTCATCAATATCAGCAACGGCGCCAGGAAGTTGATGATAAACATCAGCCAGAAGATGCCGCTGTAAACTCCTTGTGCCCTTGGTTTGAAATAAACTGTTTCCTCAGGAATGTTTGCATACCAGATCAGCATGAACTGAGAGAACCATAAATAGGTCCAGAAGATCGAGAAGGCAAACATAAATTTACCTACATCATGCAAATGCTCATTGGTTGAAAATTCGAGATAACCATTGTTCTTTAGAAATACTATGAACAAAGCTATCAATGCCAGGCCCGCTACAAATGTGCTGGCGAAACTGTACCAGCTATACATCGTGCTGTACCAATGCGCATCGATGCTCATCAGCCAAAGCCAGGGAATAGACGACATTACTGTTAAAGCGAAAACAACAATGTAAACAGCTGCCCAAACAGTGCTGTTCCAGATATATTTTTTTCTTCCTTCAACAGTAGGTATCGGGTTATTATCGAGGCTACGTGAACGCTGTCTCATTTTCCAACCGAGCACTGACCAGCCAACGATGGTTAAAATCGTCATGGTCGTAAAAAAGCCCTTGCTTAAAAATCCTTTTTTATGATCCAGTACCGCATCTTCAGCCACATGGTGTGAATCAGTCCAGTGGTATATCGTATGATTATCACCAAATGTGATGGCCATTAAAATAGCGAAACAGATGACGCCGATCACAGGTACGGCAGCAGAGATCGCTTCTGATACCCGGCTAAATGCAAGCTGCCATCCGCCCCATGCAAGCGTTGTGGCACAAATAAAAAACATGGCAGCATTTGTTACGAGCAAAAAGTAAACGCTGTTTTGCAAAAGGCTGGCCCAGAATCTTGCTGATTCATGATGATCTTTACTTGAACCATGCGTGATATACAAACCAACAATTGCCAGCACCCCTATTACCATCAATGCAATTGAAATGGTATTGTATCGCTTTGGTACTATGAAATTCTCCCGGATAGACATCAGTTTACATTTATTGTTTCTTCAAAAACTGTATTACTTATTTCGCTTTCGCTACGGTATCAGCCGCTGCTGGTTTTGCCGCAGCCACTGTTCCTGCCTGCTTTGATTTAATATAAGCGATCACCTGCCAACGTTGTTTTGTGCTTAACTGAGAAGCATAACTTCCCATCGCACCTTTTCCATAGGTCACAGAATGAAACATCGTTCCTTCTTTCATTGCTTTCAACTCATCACTCATAAAATTCTTCGGGGCTGCAGGATAAGGACCATTACCATCATTCCATAAAGGACCATTGCCATCG
>DASVNY010000356.1:0-7202 GCA_036383615.1 Chitinophagaceae bacterium | reverse complement strand
CACTTTTACACTATCATCATAAAAATCCACATGTAATGAATTGGGGAACTCAACATACTGTGAATCGGTCATCACGCGATACATTAGCGGGGCGGTTAACCTGGCTTTCATTTTCCCATCCTGGCTGAAAAAAGTTTCAATGTTTGTTGCCTCTTCCCTCATCAATTTATCTTTTGTCCATGCATCAATTGTTCCCTGGTCATTCTCACAACCCAAAAGAAAAAAGCAGCCTGTTAAGAAAGCTGCTATGAAATAATTTTTATATGCCGGGTTGTTCTTAGTCATACTTGCGCTTGATGAACCAAAGATCGCTCAGGGAAAGACCAAAAGAAACACGGAACATGTTTTCTCTTAGCAAATTGTCATCATTACCTCTCTTGATATATTCAAATGCAAGGTTGATGATCGTTCCCTGGTTGAAACTTCCATAGGCCCTGCCCCAGTTTGCCAATGGCAATCCCAATCCGAAAGTAAGACCTAATTGCGGAAGCTTTTCATTCACCTTGATATAGTCGGGGCCAATAAAGAATCCTATACGATAAGCAACATTGCTAAAATAGTTCTTGGTTGGAGCAGGTCTTAATTCACCACCTACTCTTAGTTCCCATTTATTGCGTACAGAATCTTTCATGCCATAGAACCTGTAGTCTGCCCATTTGCTTTGATGAAAGTCAACACCGACCAGCCAGCCTGTTTCTTTTTGCGACAGCAACTTCTCTATTACAAATCCACCGGTGAAGGACATTGGATAGATCGCTTTGCCTTTGATACCTTTTACAACAGATACACTATCCAATTGCACTGTTCCAAAAGAAGGATCTTCTACATACGTTTCCCTGATAACATCCTGTGTAGCTTTCAGTTTATTTTCAAGATTGCCATAAGCACCGAGACTCAATGCAATCTTCTCTGTAAGTTTTGTTCTGTATAATAACCCTGCATTAAAATACCAGTTGCCAATTACTGTCTTTGTTTGATAGTTGGCGCGATAGTATTCTACCGTATCATTTAATAATATTCTCTTCGTGCTATAATCTTTCTTTCCGAAAAGATAGCCGGCATTAAATCCAATGCTCAACTTATGTTTATCATTTTCAACCAGTTTATACCCGGCTCCGGCAGCTACTAAATATGTTCCGCCTTCACCTTCATACTGCGTGTAAGCGCTATCGATAGGCGTGTTGAAAATAGGATCGTAGAGTCTTTCAAATCTACCGATCTTATAACTGATCCTTGTTATGGGGTGAATGCCAAAACTTACTCCCAATTTTTGCGAGATAGGCACACCTACCTGCACATGCGAGAACAGCAGGTTGCTGTTGCCAAACTTATTGGGGTTGCCGGGTTCTTCCAATGTCCGGTTATCGAGATTGATCCCTACATCCAATACAGCTCTTCCGGCCGCCAGCTTTCTTTTTGATTTTGGTTCAGGTGTGATCTGGAACCTTGAAAAAGAAGCGGGGTTATTGAAGTTGATCGTAAGTCCGTAAGGATCCATATAAGCTGCGGAAATGCCTCCCATACCACGGCTGTTGATATTGGTTGATGGAACGATATCTCCCAAACCATATCTCGTGTAAGGTGAATTATCCTGTGAAAATGCAGGTAAAACAAAAGCAATCAGAATGATGGTTGTTGCATAACACCTAAGAGATAACGCATTGATTTTCTTAGGGGTTATTGACTTCGCTAATAGCATAAAGACCTTTAAAAATTAAATCAGGGTCTGCAAATATCTTGTTTTTCAGGTGCGAAGCCAAATACACTATATCACCCCCGGTTAAGAGGACGTTAAAGTTCCTGTACTTTTCTTTATAAGCATCGATAAAACCATCGATCTCTTTAGCCATTCCGAGCACGGCTCCACTCAATAAATTGCTGTTTGTATCATAGCCGATCAATGGAACATTGCTATCAGGCTTCGCAAAAGGAAGCTTTGCTGTGAACTCATGCATTGCTTTCAATCGCATTTCCAATCCCGGCGATATTCCCCCTCCCAAAAACTCATGATACTTATTGATGAAGTTATAAGTAATGCAGGTGCCCATCCCGATCACCAGGTTGTTTTTCTTTGGATGAAACCGAACAGCCGCTGCGCATAATGCCAGGCGATCAGCACCGATTGTTTCAGGCTTGCCAACAGGACTCGTAAAAGCGAGTTTAGTGAGATGATCAAGTTTATGGAATTTAGTTTTTGCTGAAAGCAAATTTTCCATTTCAACATTATGATCAATAACAGAAGAAAGGATCGATTTGGCAGGCTGATACTTGTCTAACAAGGCCTGAATAGTCGCCGTCGCATCATCTTTAAGCACGACAGCTTCTTCCAAATTTGCTTTCTTAAAAACAGCTACTTTTTTTCTTGTATTGCCAAAATCAAAACAAATAGTGGTGGACATGCAGTAATGTTTCAGGTAAGTTCAGGATTCGAAATTGAAGCCTGATAAATTTTTGAAGTGCCCGTTGAGTTTTATTTTCTCTTTCAATTGTTCCATGCCGGCTACCATGGGGATCACTTTGGCCAAATGTCGCTTTAAATATTCCTGGCGCTGTCGCTCATCGGTTAGCAAAAGCAATTCATATTCTTCCTCCAATGACAAACCGATATGATGAGCCACTTCAAAACATCGCATTTCTTCATCCGGTTTTTTAAAATCCTTGTTCACCTTTAAAAGCTCATGCAGGTCACGGATCCCCTTCATCACTTTACGCATCATTTCAGGATTACCCTGTTCGTAACTGTCGGGATAATTTACAATGGCGCCGCTATATAATTTATCAGGCACTTCTTTTATCAGTTCCAATATGCGGAACACACGACCGCCTTCTGTTTTTATATCCATTTCGCCATTATCATGCACCTCGGAGATTTCCAATATATCAACCAGCGAACCATAATCCTGCACTTTATTCTCGATAACCGTGGGAATACCAAACGGTTTTTTTTGTTCAGCACACTCATTGATAAGTTGCTTATACCGCGGCTCAAAAATGTGCAGGTTTAGTTTTTCGCCGGGATACACAACAATGCCCAATGGGAATATGGGAATGAAATTGGTCATTTATTCAAAGTTATTCCTTTTGTAGTTTCGACGACTTCTGCCAGCAACAGGTTATGAACATGTATAAAAAGCCGGGATTGCACCCCGGGGACCCTATCAACCAGAAACTGAATAAAGCCGCAAGATGAAACCGGGTAGTAACACGGCAACACTAACAGTGACAGTACAAAGAAGTTTTTAAAAAGGGAAAAAACAATATTACCATCATCAATATGATGGAAACAAAAATCAGCTGTGTTTTGCAGTCATTCTGTAACTTGTTCATCATAATTTTGGAAACGTAAAATATCCCATTCATTCTATGTGGCAGGATTTATTGCAGCAAATACAACAGGGTGATGTGAAAGCACTGGCAAGAAGTATTTCCCTGGTGGAAAATGAACAGCAAGGTTATGAAGAAATGTTGCAGCACTTGCCTGTTTCTCCAACAAAGATCATTGGCATCACCGGTCCGCCGGGAGCAGGAAAAAGCACGCTGGTTGATTCATTAATTGGTTTATTGGTTAATGGAGGGAAAAAGGTGGGAGTATTATGTGTTGATCCATCTTCACCTTTTAATCTGGGCGCCGTGCTGGGCGACAGGATACGCATGAGCGATTGGTACACGCACCCAAATGTTTTTATCCGTTCATTAGCCACAAGAGGTTCAATGGGTGGTTTGCATCCAAAGATCATTGAGATCAGCGACCTGATGAAAGCATTTGCTTTTGATCATATCATTATCGAAACAGTGGGCGTGGGACAAAGTGAAATTGAAATTGCGGGGCTGGCCGATGTAACCGTTGTTGTGGTGGTGCCGGAGGCCGGTGATGAAGTGCAAACGATGAAAGCAGGGCTAATGGAGATCGCCGACATATTTGTGGTGAACAAAGCCGACAGACCCGATGCAGATATCTTTGTCAAGAACCTTCGGCAAATGCTGGCACCAACTTTTAAAACGCATTACCACGAAGTACCGATCCTAAAAACAGTCGCTTCAGAAAAAGACGGAGTTAAAGAATTGGTCGCTGCGATTCTTCATCTTTTGCAAAAAGCACATCTCACCGATAAACGTTTCTGGCTGCTGGCCGAAAAAGCTTTTTATTTAATTGAACAAAAAAGAATGAAGGATGTCAATAAAGCAGCACTCAAAAAAGAAATAGAAGCTGCCTACCAAAGAGGAAACTTCAACCTCTATCAATTCATTTCAAGTAAATAACCGCCGATACGGGAAGACGTAAGGAATTAATGCCGCTCCTGACTTTCTCATTCCTCATTTTACATTTATTATTTTACATTTCTCTTCGCTACCATCGTTAATATCGTCGCAACTCCAACCGTCGGCTCTTCTGATCCATCCAGTATTTCAACCAGCCATTTTACAATTCCCTTTGGAATATCATTTTCATCCTTTGGATCCTGGGGCAATTTCTCCTTACAGGTAAACCGGATATAAATTTCGGTGCCCGGGTAAACCGGTTTGGTGAATCGTAATTCATCAATACCATAGTTGAGCAATACCGGGTTCTTTTCATAACTGTCAACAAACAACCCGGCGGCTGCACTGATCAAAAAGTATCCATGCGCCACCTGTTGCTCAAACATGGTGCCTGCAAAATCAGTTGTTTTGATATGAGCGTAGAAATGGTCTCCGCTGAGATCGCCAAACCGATCAATATCTTCTGAAGTGATCAAACGTTTTTCGGTGATCAATTGATCACCTATTTCCAGTTCTTCAAAATATTTCTGAAAAGGATGCTTACCAGGATCCTTTCCTTTGGCATTGGGTTGATAAACATTGGTAATGGCCGTGATCATTGTTGGCGAACCCTGCAATGCCACTCTTTGCATATAATGCCTGACGCCCCTGGTACCACCCATTTCTTCACCGCCACCCGCACGACCGGGGCCACCATGCACCAGCAATGGTAATGGTGAACCATGACCCGTTGACTCTTTTGCGCAATCAGCATTCAACACTAATATTCTTCCATGATGTGTAGCAGCTCCCAATACATATTGCTTTGCCAGTTTAGTATCAGCAGTTACAACAGATGAACACAAAGAGCCTTTTCCTTTTTTACTTAGCTCGATTGCTTCTTCCATTTTCTTATACGGCATGATAGTGCTTACGGGACCGAATGCTTCCACTTCATGCGCTTCTGTTGAACTAAATGGTTTTTCATTCAGCAATAATAATGGCGACAGGAATGCTCCTTTTTTTGCATCGGCATCTATCACTTCCACACTATCCAGCGAACCGTAAACAATTTGAGAGGAAGCCAATAGTTTCTGCACCTGGCCCCGCACTTCATTTCGTTGCGTTTCCCCGGCCAATGAACCCATTCTTACTTTTTCATTGAGTGGATTGCCAATAGTAGTTTGAGAAAGCGAAGCGGCAATAGCCTTCCACACATCTTCCATTTTATTTTCCGGCACAAATATTCTCCGGATAGCAGTACATTTTTGTCCTGCTTTTACTGTCATTTCCTTTCTCACTTCTTTAATAAAAATATCCCACTCTGGTTTGCCTGGCTCCACATCTTCACCTAACACGATACAGTTTAGTGAATCTGCTTCCATATTGAATGGAACCGACTCACCTAATATCCTTGCATGGCTTTTCAGCATTAATCCTGTTGATGCCGAACCAGTGAATGTTACCACATCCTGTGAGCTAACATGATCCAGGAGATCACCGGCAGAACCACAAAGCAATTGCAATGATCCTTCGGGTATGATTTTTGAAGCAATGATCTCTTTCACGACTGCTTCCGTGAGATAAGAAGTAACTGTCGCGGGTTTTACAATAGCCGGAACGCCGGCCAATAAATTCACTGCTATTTTTTCCAGCATTCCCCAAACAGGGAAATTGAATGCGTTGATATGAATGGCCACTCCTTCTTTCGGCACCAATATATGTGTGCCCATAAATGTATTGGCCTTGCCGAGATTGTGTCCTTCCCCATCAATACAAAAACTTTCATTGGGAAATTTTCTGCGGAGTGATGCATTAGCAAATAAATTACCAATGCCTCCTTCTATATCTATCCAGCTATCGGCCTTAGTAGCGCCGCTGAGGTAACTTATTTCATAAAATGTTGGAAGATGTTCACGCAGATGAAGCGCAAGAGCTTTCAGCATATTTCCTCTTTCGTGAAAGGTCATTTTACGAAGAGCAGGGTTGCCCACCGTTCTTGCATAGTCAACAACCGATCTCATATCCAGGCCTTTTGTGCTGGCCGCGGCAAAAGCATCACCTGTTACGGCATTGTACAATAGTTGTCCCTCTCCATCTCCCGTGATCCAATTGCCCGTTATATAGTTCCCGAGTTTATTCATATAGCTTATCGTTTACGAATGGCAAATTTACCTTTAAAGCCTGATCAAGTCAGCAGGAAGTTTGGGAGTTTAAAAACATCTATTATTATCTTTGCGCTCTTAATATTTAATGCATGAAAAGAGTACAACTCATAGCGCTTTTGGCAGTAGTAATTGCTGCCTGCAACAACGCAGATAAAAATACAGCCTCCGGTAGCCTGGAAAAAAAAGCCGATTCTCTCTTCAAGCAGGTAATGCATGGTCATGATGTTGGCATGGCAAAAGATTTCCTGCTCGAAAAAACGATAGCCCTTACTCAAAAAACGATAGACTCCATTAATACACTTCCCATAGCTACCCGCACAGCAGCCGCAGCATATAAACAACAACTTGATTCTTTACTGAAAGATCTCAACTATGCGGATTTTGCTATGAACAAATGGATGGAAGAAATGAATTGGGAGCCTTCCAAAATAGAGATCAATGAAAGGATCAAATACTTAACTGCTGAAAAAGAAAAAGTTGATAAAGTAAGTGAAGCCATTCTCGGCAGTTTGGCAAAAGCCGACTCCTTGCTAAAAGCGGTCAACAGATAGTAGCTGCAACGTTCTTTCTTCCGAGGTTGTCAGGTTCAAAAAGATCACATGAGGGCAATATTTTTTAGCTGTCTTTCATTACTAGTTCTTTCCTGCAACAAAGGGAAGAATGCTGATTGTCAGTCGGAACAATATAACTATCATTTTAAAAATGATAGCCAGGTTGATACAGTTCGTAATCCTTCGGCTGCTTTGTTCGCTACAATCACCCCTGGTAATAAAATAGTATTCAACTACGAGTATA
>DASVNY010000355.1:0-2866 GCA_036383615.1 Chitinophagaceae bacterium | reverse complement strand
TCTCGGGTATATCTTTCTTCGGGAAAAAGAAAAAAAGAGTGACAAAAAGCAAGTGCAGCCCATCGGGAAAACAAGGATCTATAGGATATACTACTTCTTTATTCACCCGCTTTTGGAAACAAGCTGGAAACGCCGGGTATTTGTAGTAAGCATTGTGATTATTTTACTTGGTTCAATGATGATGTTCTATAAAAAAGCCGTGGTGATGAAAATGCTTCCTTTCGATAACAAAAATGAATTTGAGGTGGTGATCGATATGCCTGAAGGAACGACACTGGAAAAAACACTTGTGGTAGCAAATGAAATAGCAGGGTATATTTCTATGCAGCCGATGGTTAAAGATTACCAGGTTTACGCAGGTGCAGGAGCGCCTGCCAGCTTTAATGGATTGGTTCGTCATTATGATATACGCAGTGGAGATAATGTGGCGGAGATACAGGTGAATATTATTGACAAGAAAGAGAGAAATGAGCAAAGCCACTCCATTGTCAAGGGTATGAGAAAAGGCATCCAGTCAATTGCGGAAAAATATAATGCCAATGCAAAGCTGGTAGAAATTCCTCCTGGCCCCCCGGTGCAATCAACCCTGGTGGCGGAAGTATATGGCCCGGATTATAATGAACAGAGGCAAATTGGAAGAAAAATTAAACAGCTGTTTTCTGCAACAAAAGATGTGGTGGATGTTGACTGGTACACAGAAGATGATCAATGGCAGTATCATTTTGAGGTGAATAAAGACAAAGCAATGCTATATGGTATCACTTCGGCCCAGGTAGTAGCCAATATGAACGCGGCATTGTCAGGACAAGTGGCCGGAACACTGCATGATGAAACTTCATTCAGCCCGGTAAATATAAAATTGCAACTGAGCAATGCTGACAAATCAGGGATTGAAGAATTGAAAAACCTGAAAGTGATTGGTCAACAGGGAAATGCTGTATCGCTGGGCGATCTTGTAACAGTTAACAAGACAATAAAAGAAAAAAATATTTACCGGAAGAACCAAAAAAGAGTGGTGTACGTTACCGCCGAGATGGCCGGGAAATTAGAAAGCCCTGTTTATGCGATCGGGGAAATTACTGATAGCATAAAGAACATCCATGTGCCGGCCGGGTATAAAATAAGCCAGGAATACACCCGTCAGCCTGATAGCGAAGATGATTATACACTTAAGTGGGATGGCGAATGGCAAATGACTTATGAAGTATTTCGTGACCTCGGAATTGCTTTTGTATTTGCACTCATTGTGATTTATTTGCTTATTGTTGGATGGTTTCAAAATTTTATCACCCCACTTATCATGCTGTCGGCAATCCCGCTTTCAATGATTGGCATTGTATTAGGGCATTGGATGATGGGTGCTTACTTCACAGCTACGTCGTTAGTTGGTTTTATTGCATTAGCCGGGGTGATGGTAAGAAATTCTGTGTTGCTGATTGATTTTATAGAGATACGATTAAAAGAAGGAGTTCCACTAAAGCAGGCTATTATAGAAGCAGGCGCTGTAAGGATCACACCCATTTTGCTGACAGCAGGTGCCGTGGTACTTGGTACAGTGATCATTTTATTCGACCCGGGTTTCCAGGGGCTTGCTATTTCACTTATCGGCGGAACTATTACTTCTACCTTTTTGACGTTACTGGTAGTGCCGCTGATCTATTTCAGGCTGCTAAGGAAAAAGTATTCAGCTAAGACAGGACAGCTTTAGTCATACAAATGAATAAACAATATGAAAGGATACGGTCAATTTTTTGAGTTGATGTATGGCCAGCAGGATATGCAATTTAAAATTGATTTACAGTCACTTATATTGATTTTGTGATGTTACGAAAGTAAATTTAAAATAGGTTAAGTTTATTTTTGCTGATAAAAGTAAACTTAACAAAAAATAAGTTTACTTTTAGTTTATGAGCAAACAACAGTTTATTGATGAGTTCAAAGCTGGTCATTTTGAAAAAAGGTATAACTACCGGTATTTTGTTCCAGCTGAAATAAATCATCAATGGAAGTGGGAAGATGCTGGCTTAAATACATTGCTTGAAAAGGCTTCTATTAAATTGGGTGAATTGAACTCCTTTGCCCGGCTGGTTCCTGATATTGGCCTGTTCATACAACTGCATGTAACCAAAGAAGCAGTTGTATCAAGCAGGATCGAAGGCACACAAACTAATATGGATGAAGCCTTGTTGCCTGTAGAAGAAATAAATCCTGAAAGAAGAAACGACTGGCAGGAAGTTCACAATTACACAACTGCTCTTAATGATGCTATTGAACAATTGCAAAAACTCCCTCTATCATCCCGGTTACTTAAAAACGCACATAAAGGACTAATGAGCGGTGTAAGAGGTGACCATAAACTACCTGGCGAATATCGCAATAGTCAAAACTGGATCGGCGGTGCATCTCTCACAGACGCTGTTTTTATTCCACCGGCTGAGCATTATGTGGGTCCATTAATGAGTGACCTGGAAAATTTTCTGCATAATAAGGAAATACAAGTGCCGGCATTAGTGAGGATCGGGCTTGCCCATTACCAGTTTGAAACAATACACCCTTTTCTTGACGGCAACGGAAGAATAGGAAGACTGTTGATAACACTTTACCTGGTATCTGAAAATATCCTGGAAAAGCCGTTGTTATACTTAAGTGTTTTTTTTGAAAAAAATAAATCACTCTATTATGATAATCTTACAAGAGTAAGAGAAAAAAATGAGCTGTTACATTGGTTGCGTTATTTTCTTATAGGAGTAGAAGAAACTGCAAATAAAGCCGTACAGACACTTACAAGGATCTTGCAATTGAAAAATGACATGGAAAATGAAATACAAAGCCAATTAGGCAGGCGTAGTAATAGCGGGTTGAAATT
>DASVNY010000354.1:0-5749 GCA_036383615.1 Chitinophagaceae bacterium | reverse complement strand
TCCTTGTTTAAAAAGGCCAGCAGGTCCTTCAGGGGACCGATGCCTGTTTTAAGCCATTCCATTACCAAATATAGCCCGCAAGTCGGAAGCCAGAAAAGAGGCTGTCGCAAAAGGTACTTAAAAGATTTATCTCGCAACGGCGCGGCGAAGAAACGATTGATTTTCAGTATGGTTTTCTTTGCGACTTAGCGTCGTTGCGTGAAATATTGACTTACGGGACAGTCTCTTTTATTCTGATACAAACCGATAGCCAATGCCTTTAATGGTAATGATCTCCAATGAAGGATCCTCTCTTAAATAACTGCGGAGCTTGGTGATATAAACATCAAGATTGCGGGAATTGAAAAAAGAATCGTTGCCCCAAAGCAGGTTGAGTATATCCTTGCGGTCAATGATCTTATCACGATTCTCATAAAGCAATTTTAATAATTCGCTTTCCCGGTAAGATAATTTCTTTTCATCCTTTCCATCACTCAGTAACTGCCGATTGAGCTGAAAATTATAACGTCCGATCGTAACAGAATCACTGGTGATCTTATTGCCATTCCCTGTTTTATTACGAACCAGGTTTTGTATGCGAACGATCAGCTCCTCCATGCTAAAAGGCTTGCGGATATAATCGTTACCGCCCAACGTAAATCCTTTTACCACATCTTCCGTTTGTGTCTTTGCCGTAAGAAAAATAATAGGCACTTCCTGATCAACCTCTCTTATTTCATCAGCAATAGTAAACCCGTCTTTATTGGGCAGCATCACATCCAGCACGCAGATATCAGGTTTTGTTTTTTTGAAAAGTTCCAGCACTTTGGCGCCATCGCTTTCCATCACCACTTCAAAGCCGCGGCTCTCCAGGCTCTCTCTTACGATCTTGCCGAGAAACAATTCATCTTCTACATATAAAACTTTTATGCTCATGCCTGCTTGGGTAATGTGATAACAAATGTAGCGCCTTTGCCTGGTTGACTTTCCACTTCAATAGAACCTTTATGCTTCCTGATCACATGCGCCACATAACTTAGACCAAGCCCATACCCCTTTGCATTATGTGTGTCGCCATGCGGAATGCGGAAGAACTTATCAAATACTTTGTCTTTATACTCGGCCGGTATGCCGATCCCATTATCAGACATTTTCAGCACAACAGTATTTTCCTTTTCTTCGAGGTCGATCTTTATTTCAGGGTCATCCTTTCCATATTTTAATGCATTATCAAGCAGGTTAAATACCACGCTCAGCAAATGAAGCCTGTCGGCCTGTAAACTGCTATCACCTTCCACGTTCACAGAAACATTCGCCCTGTATTTTTCTATCTGCAACCGCATAGAAGTAACAACTTCATCCACGACATCTTTAAGACTGATGGTCTCATACTTAAGCTCTATTTCTTTCTTTTCAAACATGGAAAGCTTAAGCACTTTGTCAACTAATAGGTTCAGGCGTTGCAATTCGTTTTGTGAAATATCAAGATACTCAGCTGTGCGTTTGGGATCATGAATAGCATTAAAATTTTTCAATGCTTCGATCGCTACGCCAACTGTAGCGATCGGCGTCTTTAATTCGTGCGTGATATTGCTGATAAAATCATTCTTCAATGCCGCCAATCGTTGTTGCCTTAACATATTCCGGTAAAGCAACACAAACGAAGCGATGGTTATACCCACTAACAATAAAGAAAAGAGAATGGGCAATTTCAGTTTACTAAACATATAGCCAAATGTATTGCTCAACGAAAGCGTGAAGCTGGCTGGTTTGGAAAAACCGATCGTAACTGCATTCGGCGATGGAGTGGCAGTGCTATCAAGACGGTTAACAGCAAACCCTACACCTATTTTATTCTCTTTTAGCTTTATTGCATAGGCGCTATCGATCTCTTTGACGGTAACTGAATCTTTTTGTGATAAGGAGTCCACATCATACAGGAACCGGAACACTGCATCTCTTTTCGCCGGGTCGGGCATTGTTGATGATACTACATCTACTTTTTCCGGAAAATGTCTCTCAACCAATACATCTCCTTTGCTTTGAAAAGAAAAACTATCGGGGCGATGTGGATTGACACCATAACTAAGCGTTATTTTTTTTGTGCCCGGCTTTTTGTTGGCGCTGCTCACCTGCATTTCTTCGATCAATTGAGGATCGTGTGCTATAGAATCAGGTCTTATTACACTGATCGTTCTCATCGTGGTTTTAAGACCATGTAATGAATCAATGACAATCCGGCTGAGTGTATCATTTTTCAGTGAGATCATAATACCGCCGCCGCGAAGCGTATCTCTTTTTAAGGAGTCCCGCATTTTTTCCTGTATCAGGCGGGCAAGTGAAATAGGCGGCTCGTTGGGACTGACAGATTTATTGAACACTTTTATTGCCGGTTTCTTATCAGGCACAAACGCTCCCGGGAAATGACTTCCTGTGTCAAGGAGAAGGCTCAACCGCTCCAGCTTCAACTTTGTTGCCTGCAACTTCAATATGGTTTCCCTGAAAGCGGCATTTGTTTTCAGGTCAAGCGATTGCTTCTCCCTGTCATAGTTATTTTTTAACCAATAGCCCTGGAAGCCGGTGATGCCGAGAATGGCAACGATCATTAATATGGCGGAACCCCGCTTCTTCATACTGTGTTACAAATGTAGTTCTTTGTCAATGGCGTTTTGGCCCTCATTAACCTTTATTAACCTTAATGAAAGGTGATTTAACCTATTCCAAACTGCTGTCAATTTAGTTTTGATTCTAAATCAACAATCATGAAAAGGATATTCGTTATTGGCTGTGCTTTGTTTGCCATCAGCACAGTACATGCACAGCAAAAAGAAGGTAAAGTGACCTACCAGCGAGCTGCACAGATGCAGGCCCGCACGTTTAGCATCAATGGAATGACCCAGGAGCTGCCGGCTTCTGTCCGCACCGATAAATTTGTATTGAGCTTTGGGAACAACAGCTCTTTATGGAAACAAGCTGATCCCGATAATGATGGTGAAACTTTCAGTGGTGGTGGTGATGCCGAAGGTTTTCAAATGAGAATGGTAGTGGCCGGTTCAAATGATGTGGTGTATCACAATTTTGATGCTGCCAAGCGAGTGGAGAAAAGAGAAATGTTTGAAAAAACCTTTGTGATAGAAGATAGTGTTCGTCCACTAAAATGGAAAATGACCGGTGAAACAAAAACTATACTGGGTCACACCTGCATGAAAGCAACAGCTACGAATATTACAAAGCGACCCCAAACCTTAATCGCGGATGGTAAGATCGAACGCAAAGAAATCACTGATACTTCTACTGTTGAAGCCTGGTTTGCCAATGATATTCCGGTGTCTGGCGGACCAGCCGAATACCAGGGCCAATTACCGGGTTTGATCCTCGAGATGAATATCGGTAATGGCCGTATCATCTATACTGCCTTAGAGATATCACCTAAAGTTGATGTGGCCATTATTAAAGAGCCCACAGGAAAAAAACGTTACACGCCAGCTGAATTTCAAAAAGAAAGAGACAAGATGATGGACGAAATGAATAAGAATATGCAGCATGGTGGTGGCAATAGGAGAATTATTATGAACTAATACAACTTTGTTCGTTTAAAAAACCCTTGCAGTGATTGCAGGGGTTTTTTGTTGGAGAAAGTGAAAATGACGGGTAATACATCAGTTTAAAATGGAGTTTTCCTGGTTTTAATGGCAGATTAAAACGATAATTTTCCGTGTTTTTCCCTTGGTTTTGCCTGAACTGGGATACGATATTTGTAATGATTAATTAATCAAGCCAGAACTGCTGATCATGTAATGATTATTGAGAGAAGTGAATATTGCTATAGTCGGCAGATGCTGCTGATAAGGAGAGTATTTCATTGAGAAAAATGGTAGGCAGGTAGGCGGGGGAGGAAGTTGGGCGTAGGGAGGGCCCAGCGATGGGGCCGAATACTGCCCAAAATCTGAAACTGGTTCGCCAACAAGTAGTGAATGCTTTGTTTTCATAACAAGAGTGAGGTATATTTATGTTAGCAACAATGGTATGGCAGTACTTAATGACATAATAAAGCTTGACAACTACGAAGACATGGACATTTTTGATGTAATTGTAAAACTTGAAAAGTCATTTGGTTTGAAGTTTGAAAAAGATGCCTTCTACCATGTCAAAACGTTTGGCGACCTATGCGATGTTTTTGAAAATCACATAACCTTCGAGCATCTAGAAGATTGTACGAAACAGCAAGCTTTTTACCGGGTTCGAAATGCAATTGTGATGACACAAAACATCGATAGTAGCAAAATTAAGCTTGACACCAAACTTGCAGACCTCTTTCCTTCACGCAACCGAATAGAAAAAACTAAACAGTTTAAAAGTTATTTAAGGACAGACATAGATATCCTGACTTATCCAGGTTGGGTTGCAACAACATTCTTTATTGGTCTCTTATCATCACTTGTTGTCTTTTTCATTAGTTGGAAAATTGCATTGGCAGGGATTGCTTTCTTTATAATATTTATAAAGATCGCCCGCATCTTTGGAAAAGATTTAGATATCCGAACAGTTCGGGAATTGACAGAAAAATTGTCAAGAGAAAACTATATTGACATTAGACGTACCAGCAATACAGTAAACCGAAAGGAAATCCTACAAACAATTATTGACAGCTTCAATCACGATCTTGGAATTGACAAAATTTATTTGACAAGAGAGGAAAAATTTAGTTGGTCGCTTTAAGCACACTTTACTAGAATATTTTACAAATCGATCAGCCAATAAATCCTGCGACTTATGTTTCCACCAGCCGCAGGCTGTTTAACCAATTCTATCTCACCATAAACGTCCCATGTGCTTCTTTCGTCAACCCACTTTTAGTTAAACTATAAGTAAAGCTCAGCAGGAAGAAACGACGCAGCGTATTCACCTCCCTATCCTCTACATAACTCTGACCGGCATTCCGACTAATGTTTACATTCTTGTTCAGCAGGTCGGCAACAGATAATTTGATCTCGCCACGGTTATATTTCAGGAACTGCTTGCTGAAACTCGCATTCCAGATGGGGATATTGGTGTTGAATCCTTCCGCACGACGGGTGTTCATCGTATAAGTGAAATCCGAACTCAGGAAGAAATTTTTCGGCAATTGCCAGTCAAAAGACACGCTGTATTCCTGTGAGAAATATTTATTGTCCTGGCTCGCCTGCTGCGAATATTTACTGTTATTGATGCTGAAGTCCGTTCCCAATGTAAAACTAAATTTATCAGTAGGGCTCACATCCAACCTGAAAGAAGGACCAAGGGTCAATGTCTTGATCTCGTTCTCCAGGTTATTGAAATATTGTTTATCACTATTATAGTTCACCCGGCTGCTTACCTCCATGCTTGCTTTCATAAACCGAAGCGGCATGCTGTAGGAAATACTACCACCCAGGTTATAGGTTCCATCCACATTCACCGGTTTTGATTTTCTTTTTCCATTGGTAAAATCAAGCGAATCAAAGTTGACGATCTTATTATCACTCATCGTAGCGGAAAAATTCATAAAGAAGTTCTTGTTCTTATAGGGGCTCACAAAAGTTACATTTCCCCTGACGGTATGCCTGAATTCCTGTTTCAGGTCCGGGTTACCCTCTCTTATATAAAGCGGGTTGGTTACATCCGGCACCGGTTGCAATTGCGACATTGTAGGCTGGTTGGTAGAAGTCGTGTAATTCAATGAAAAACTCTTGTAGCGGCTGAAATTATATTTGAAACTTGCGAGTGGCAGCCAGTTGCGGAATGTTTTATT
>DASVNY010000353.1:0-4446 GCA_036383615.1 Chitinophagaceae bacterium | reverse complement strand
AATGGCAGCAGGTATAATGGCTTGCTTTTATTGATGCAGCCGGTGTTTGTTTGCGACAAACCATCAAGGGCCGTGAGCAGCAGCAGTATGAAAACATGAAATTTCATATTTCACCGCCAAAGATAGGATTAGCTGTAAACGATAAAATACCCGAAATCGGTCAGTGTGTAGAGTCTTTCATTCAAATTACCACCTCGCCACAATCTTAAAATTCACCAACCTTGGCGTTAACCGATTGGGCATAGCATAGATAGTGTTGGAAAAATCTTTTATCAATAGGTAAGAGATCGTATTGGCCCGGTCGATCATATTGAATACTTCAAGACTTGCCCAGATGCTTTCAAAATTGCGGAAAGGACTATGACTGCGACGTTTGCTGCGATCGCTGTCGAGCAATAATGCGCTAAAGCCAACATCGATTCTTATGTAAGGCGGTATCTCCATACCGTTGCGATACTTAACACTGCCGGGAATATTATAAGGAAGATTGCTGCCATAAAGCAGGTTCAAATACATTTTAAAATTCTTGTTGGTAGCTAAATAGTCCTGGAAGAACATGCCGAATGTTATCAGTCTATCTGTGGGGCGACGTACCCAACCTTTATCCAACAACACACTATCAACAGGTTTATTCTGATCGTCGAGTGTATAGTTCCAATATGTGTCACCTTCGATATCTTCTTTAGTTTTCATGAAGCCCAAACTGATCCAGCTTTCAGCATCTTTCACCAGTTCGCCAAAAACTCTCATCTCAATACCTGCTGCATAAGCTTTCGCTACATTCTCACCGAAATAACGGATGCGGACATTGTCAATATCATAAGGCACCACATCGGTCATGCGTTTATAATAGGCTTCGGCTGTCCAGCGCATCGGGCGACCGGCTATTCCAATAAAATTGTAATCAAAGCCAACAACGCCCTGCCAGCTTTTTTGTGCTTTGAGGTCCGTATTTACTGTTCCATTATATCTTCTCAACTCGCGGTAAAACGGAGGTTGATGATAAGCTCCCACTGCTGCACGGAAAATGATATCTGCCTTCCAATCCGGTTTCCAGCTGGTACCAATACGTGGAGCGATCAGAAATTCTTTGTTGAGTGAATTGTAATTGAAACGAACACCGGCAGTAAGTGTAGCGGAACGCGAAGAATCACCACCCAATAAAATATTATCCTGTAAATAGCCGGAGAATTTATTGATATCAAGATCAGCCTTTGATTTGATGACCTTGCTTAATTGTAAAAGATTGGGTTGATAAGGCAATGAATAACCCGCAGAGTCCTGGAATTCCCATTCATTCAGTTTGTCAGTGATCGCTGTTTTGTCAAAACTCAACCCCCATTGAAAAGCATGCTTGCCCTGCTCATAATTTCCTTTGTGCGAAACATTCCAGTTAGCAATATTCAATGTGTTGCGGGCAAAGTTTTGAAAGACGCCGGCACCGAGCGGGTTTACGATTAAGCCATAAGTTGGCTGACTCTTGTCGAAATCCCTTTCGCCAAACAAGTATGCGCCGATGATATCAATATTTTCTGTTTCATCATTTTCAAAACGGGAAGCCATCCATTTCAACCGGAACTTCCGGTTCACCTGGTTGGTAAGAGATACACCCACCATGTTTGTAGTATATTCATCTTTTTCCTGGCCATCAAAGAAAATATCAACGCCGAGATTAACACTAAAGAAAGGAGAGAAGACAGAAGATGTCAATTGGCTGAACTCAGGTCGCAGGGCAAATTTGCTGCGGGAGATATTACCCAATAATTCCGCCTGCCATTTATCAGACAACTGGTAAGTGAGCAATGCCTGGAAATCGGAGGATGAAGGCACATAATTACCTTTTGTTTCCTGGCGGCTCAATAAATTTTTATTGCTACGGTTACGAACACCTAACAGGTAACTGAATTTATTATTGTTACTGAGTCCTTCGATATGCACTCCCTGTTCAAGAATGCCAACATAGGCGGAACCGCCAAATCGCTTTGGTTTTTTGTATTGAATATCGAGCACGCTGCTCATTTTATCACCATATCTCGCCTGGAAACCGCCATTATAAAAACTGATATTGCGAACGAGTTCAGGATTGATAAAACTCAACCCTTCCTGCTGGCCGCTTCTTACGAGGTATGGACGGAAAACCTCAAAATCGTTGACATAAATAAGATTCTCATCATAGCTTCCACCACGAACAGAATATTGAGAAGTGAGTTCATTATTAGAACCAACAAAAACTTTGATAAGACTTTCAACGCCTGTAACAGCAGACGGAAGATTGAGAATGGTTTTGGGGTTGGGTTTGATCAGGCCCACCTCTCTTCTGTCTCGCTGATCGGACACGACCACTTCTTTTAAAACGGTGCTGCTTCCTTTTTCCAATCTTATTGTAATGGTTTCTTCTTCCTCTTCATTCAGCAAAAAATTCCTTTGCTCTTCAGAATAACCAGTATAGGAAAATACAAGGGCAAATGCTTTATCTGCGGGTACTTTAATTCTGAAGTAACCTGAATCATTAGTAGTAATGCCGCTTTGCTGACCGAGAATAACGACCGAAACCTTTGTTAAAGGATTCTCGTTTTCATCGATCACTTTGCCGGAAACGTAAGCGATTTTTTTTTGGGAGATTGCTTCAACCCCGCTCAGTATAAGTACAACAAGCAGAACAGTTTTAAGCAGGGGTATTTGGCGGAAGAAGATTTTCATAAGAGAATGTGCAACAAGATACGGATTGATTGGGAAAAGTGGAATTGGGAGATTGGGAAATTTGGAATTAGGAATTGGGTTTGGAGTCGCCCCTTTCTTTATTTCTGGTGTTTTAATTGGTCCACATTATAAGGATTTCAACTTAGCGATCGTCGCTATTGGATCAGCCGATTTGAAAACTGTATTGCCTGCCACCAGCACATCAGCTCCGGCGGCAATGATAGAAGCTGCATTTTCTACAGTAACACCACCATCAATTTCGATATGGACATTTAGGCCCTTTTCATCGATCATTTTTCTGAGTTGTTTGATCTTTTCCAATGTGTAGGGGATGAACTTCTGTCCGCCAAAACCGGGATTCACACTCATCATACAAACGAGATCGATATCATGAAGAATATCACTCAGGTCAGCAACCGGTGTGTGAGGGTTGAGGGCCACACCCGCTTTCATGCCCAATGCTTTTATCTGCTGAACATTTCTGTGCAGGTGATGACAGGCTTCAATATGCACCGTCAATATATCTGCTCCCACAGCCTTGAATTGCTCAGCATATTTTTCCGGCTCCTGTATCATCAGGTGCACATCGCAGGTTTTTGTTGTGGCCTTGCGAATGAACTCAATGATCATGGGGCCAAAGCTGATATTGGGAACAAAGCGGCCATCCATCACATCGAGGTGAAACCAATCGGCCTCGCTTTCATTCAGCATTTTGCATTCAGCATCCAGTTTCAGAAAATCGGAAGCAAGAAGGGAGGGAGCGATAATGGCCATCGGGTTGAATTTGCGTTGCAAGATAAGTGATAAGTTGACATAGTTGATAAAGTTGAAAGAGGTTGGCACCCATATCAACTATGCTAACTTTATCAACTACTTACCCAACCTGTCAGCAGCCTCTTTTGCCTCGGTAAACGTTTTATCCAGCCCATAAGCCCTTTGATAATTCAACCTCGCCTCGTCTTTTTGTCCAAGCCTTTCCTGGCATTTGGCCATCCAGAAATAAGCATCGGCAAATTTGGGTGAGATGGACATAGCAAGATTGAAAACTTTATAAGCTTCTTCAAACTTTTTTTGATCGTAAAGCACTCTTCCTTTTTCTATATAGGCATTCAGAAAGTAATAATCGTGTTTGATCGCATCATTAAAAAGAGTGATAGCTTTTGCTTTATCGTTGATATTCGAGTAATAAATGCCTTTGTAATAATAAGGTTCAGCGTGAATCCCTAATGAATCCGCTTTTGCCAATGAATCACAAAGCGCTATTGCTTTAGGGTTTTTGCTTTCAGCATATTTATAAGCGAGATTATAATTTAATTCCACGTCGAAAGGAGTGAAGCTATATGCTTTTTCAAGAATCCGGATTGACTCCTCCTTATTACCCTTTTTATCCAGAAGGTCTGACTTAAGCACCATAACATCCACTTGCTCGGGGTTCAATTTTAATATGTCATCTGCAACCTTTAAGGCGTCATCGGTTTTGCCTAACGCGTCATAAGACCGGGCAAGACTTAAACGAAGCAAAATGCTTTGCGGCAATTCGGTCAATGCCTTATTCAGAAAAATGATGGCGCTATCAGGTTTTTTTTCTGCCCAAAGACTGCCGATGGCATAGGCATAGCGTTCATCCTTTTTGATCGACCAGGCTTTTTCAAAATCCGCCAGGGCAGGTTCAGGGAAATTGTTCTTATTGAGTAAAACAGCCCTGCGGAAATACAGTTCATCAGAGTTAGGATCCTTCTTAATACT
>DASVNY010000352.1:0-2932 GCA_036383615.1 Chitinophagaceae bacterium | reverse complement strand
CAAGAAGAAGATGATGACAGGTTGCAGAAAAAAGAGGTAGTCGCCGAAGATTTTACTTCAGTAAATGAGTTTGAAGAAAAATTACAATCCCGTCATCTCGTAGGCTTCGGCCCCAGCAACACGCTTCCGTTTCACGTCTCACGTTTGACGTCTGACGTTTCACCACTCACCATTCACTTCTCTACCAAAGAACAACCCGCCTTCAACCGCCAGTTCGAACTACTGATAAAAGACCTCAACAACTGGAATAGCAAAGGATTTGAACTTTACCTGTTTGCTGAAAATCCCAAACAACTGGAAAGACTGCAAACCATCTTTGATGATCTTAAAGCTGAGATCGTTTTCAATCCTGTTGCCACTTCTATTCATGAAGGATTTATTGATGAGGACCTGAAAATAGTTTGTTACACCGATCACCAGGTATTTCAGCGTTATCATAAATACAGGATCAAGCAGGCATATAACAAGAACAAAGCCTTAACGCTTCGTACCCTTCGTGAATTGCAGCCGGGAGATTTTGTCACGCATATCGATCATGGTGTGGGAGTGTATAGCGGTTTGCAAAAACTCGAAGTGAATGGCAAACTGCAGGAAGCTGTCCGCATCATCTATAAGGATAGTGATATTCTCTATGTCAATATCAACTCGCTACATAAGATCGCTAAATACACCGGCAAGGATGGCAGCGTTCCTAAAGTGAATAAACTCGGTAGTGATGTTTGGAACAAATTAAAGGATAAGACCAAGGCGAAGGTTAAGGAGATTGCATTTGACCTGATCAAACTCTATGCAAAGCGAAAAGCACAGCAGGGATTTGCACACACACCGGATAACTATTTGCAAACAGAACTGGAAGCATCCTTTATTTATGAAGATACTCCTGATCAGAGCAAAGCAACGGCTGATGTAAAGAAAGATATGGAATCGCCATCACCAATGGACAGGCTTGTTTGCGGTGATGTGGGTTTTGGAAAAACAGAAGTAGCGATAAGAGCCGCTTTCAAAACCTGTGTGGATGGAAAACAAGCCGCCATCTTAGTGCCGACAACGATATTAGCTTTTCAGCATTATAAAACTTTCAGTGAACGATTAAAGGATTTCCCCGTCACCGTTGACTATATCAATCGCTTCCGTTCGGCCAAAGAAAAAAAGGAAGTGATGAAAAGGCTGGAAGAAGGGAAAGTGGATATTCTCATTGGCACACATGGCATTCTCGGCAAAGAAGTAAAGTTCAAAGACCTTGGATTGCTGGTAGTGGATGAAGAGCAAAAATTCGGCGTGGGACATAAGGAAAAGATCAAAACACTGCGCACAACAGTTGATTGTTTGACACTCACCGCAACGCCCATTCCAAGAACATTACAATTCTCATTGATGGGTGCAAGGGATCTTAGTATTATCAATACACCACCACCCAATCGCCAACCGATACAAACCGAAGTGCAGGTGTATAATGAAGATGCCATTCGTGATGCGATCTATTTTGAAACAGAAAGAGGAGGGCAGGTATTCTTTATTTACAACCGTATCAGTGGCCTGGCAGAAATGTCTTCGATCATCCAGGGCCTATGTCCCGACCTCAGCATTGGCTATGCGCATGGACAAATGGAAGGCCATGTGCTGGAAGAACGCATTCTTGATTTCATTGATAAAAAATATGATGTGCTGGTCTGCACCAATATTGTTGAAAGCGGCGTTGATATTCCCAATGTAAATACGATCATCGTGAACAATGCGCACCAGTTTGGGTTGAGTGACCTGCACCAGTTGAGAGGAAGGGTAGGACGCAGTAACAAAAAAGCATTTTGTTATTTACTCGCGCCGCCGATGAGCACATTACCCAATGATTCAAGAAAAAGATTGCAAACACTCGAGCAACACAGCGATCTCGGCAGTGGTTTCCAGATCGCCATGAGAGATTTGGATATAAGAGGCGCGGGAAATTTATTGGGAGGTGAGCAAAGTGGATTCATGGCTGAGATAGGTTTTGAAATGTATCAGAAAATTTTAGATGAAGCCATCCGTGAATTGAAACGAACAGAATTCAAAGAATTGTTCAAAGAAGAAATCGCAAAGCAGGATGATTTTGTACAGGATTGTACGATCGATACAGATCTCGAGATATTGATCCCGGATGATTATGTGGAGAGCATCACCGAAAGATTATCCTTGTACCAGCGACTCGATGATAGCGAAACAGAAGCCGACCTTGAAAACATGCGGCAGGAACTGACCGATCGTTTTGGTGCTATTCCACCACAGGTAGATGATCTCTTTATCACTATTCGTTGCCGCAAGCTGGCAGTTGATCTTGGTTTCGAGAAAATGTCATTGAAGGATGATACGCTTCGTTGTTTCTTTATCAATCGTCCCGACTCTCCCTATTTTGAATCCGATCTCTTCAATCATATCCTGCAATACCTGCAAACCGGCACGAATAAAGGAAAGCTCAAACAGACAGGTAAATTATTCCTGTTAACCGCCAATCCCATCAAGTCGATGGAAGAAATGCATCGTTTCCTGAAAGGCTTACATGAATATTGTTTTGCTCAGAAAGAAACAACAACCTGAGGTTTCCCACAAAGACGCGGAGAATACAATACTTTTTACCACATAGGCACAATAGAAACATAGGCACACATAGCGAGCACCTCTATGTGATATGATCCGCACTCACTCAGCGCCTCCCCATCCCTGCGGTAAATACAGTTTCATTTAAAGAATAAAACCGCAAAGAACACAAAGCTCTTCCCCCTGACTTCATCTGTTCCTCTGTTCATCTGTTCGTCTGTTCTTCCGTTCTTTCCTCCTTGCCCGTCTCAGCTATTTGTCATATTTTTAGAACTGCTAATTAGTCACTATGAAATTCAATCCAATTCCCCTGATAACTATCTGCCTGCTTGTGAGTTTTTCTGCACGAACACAGGAGGAT
>DASVNY010000351.1:0-2670 GCA_036383615.1 Chitinophagaceae bacterium | reverse complement strand
AAAAACCCGGCAGGACTCTGTAAATGCCTATCGCTATTTCAAGGAACATTATTGGGATGGCGTTGATTTTTGGGATGGGCGTCTTGCTTACACCACCTTCTTTGAAGATAAAGTTGACAAATACATCAACACCATAGTTCCCGCTCACCCGGATTCAGTAAAGAAAGAGATCGATCACATGCTTGCTTTTGCCAGCGCGAATGAAGAAATGACAAGAATGTTGTTGCTGAAATTTGTGAATCGCTACCTGAATCAAAAATACATGTGGGAAGATGCAGTGTTCGTTCACCTGTTTGAAAAATATTTTGCACAAAAAGAATACTCCTGGCTCACTGCACAGGGCAGGAAGATGATCACCGACAGGGCCTATAATTTAATGGCCAATATCATGGGCACTGCTGCTGCTGAAGTAGCACTACCTGATTCAACCGGGAAGATCCGTAGCCTGTATAATGATTCCGCTACTTACACCATCGTGATGTTCTGGGACCCCACCTGCGGACATTGTAAAGAAGTAGCGCCGAAACTGGACTCATTGTATAAAACAAAATGGAAAGGGCTTGGCCTTGAAATTTTTGCTATCGCGAAAGAAACCGAAGGCAACAGGGATACATGGCTGAAAGTGATCAATGAACTGGGATTGAACGGGTGGACGCATGTTTATTATTCCAAAGCGGCGGACAAAGCAAGGATCGATGCCAATACCCCGGGTTACTCACAGCTATATGATGTACAGAGTTTTCCTACATTATATTTGCTGGACAAAGACAAACGAATCATTGCCAAAAAACTGTCCTGGGAACAAACGGATGAAGTGTTGCAGGTAAAAACAAAGGGACAGTAAAATATTAGTATTGAAAATTCTAATAAAAATATTCAGATGAATAAGAAATGGCTGCCACTGATCGCTGTTCTTCTTATTGCGATCTCCTCCTCCTCTCAAACTTTGTTTACGTATGGTAAAAATGCTGTCAGCTCCAAAGAGTTTTTGAGGGCCTACAACAAGAATAATTCAAAGCCTGCTGCTGATAAGTCCAAGTCCATCCGCAACTATCTTGATCTTTATATCAATTCAAGATTAAAGATCAGGGAAGCTTATGAAAGAGGTTATGATACCTTGCCCCAGATAAGAAACGAGGTGACCAACCTGCGCAACCAGGTCATCGAAAATTACATGACCGACCCAACGGTAATGGAAAGGTTATTAAAAGAAGCTTTCCAGCGCAGCCAGAAAGATATTCATGTAGGACATATTTTCATCAGTGCCGGCGATGATACTGCTGCATCATTTAAACAGGCTACGGATATCTATAACAAACTTCAGCAAAAAGAAGATTTTGCAAAACTCGCAGAGCAGTTCTCACAGGACCCTGCAGCTAAGATCAATAAAGGTGATATCGGTTGGATTACAGTTTTTACACTGCCTTATTTTTTTGAGAATGCGATCTATGCATCGAAACCGGGTCAGCACTCAACATTGGTTCGTTCAAAAAGTGGTTATCATATTTTCAAAAATCTTGGCGAAAGAAAAGCCGTAGGTAAAATGAAAGCCAGGCAGATCATGCTGGCGATACCTCCGGGCTCCGGCGAGGCTACTAAAAAGGAACTGGCGCAAAAAGCAGATTCCATTTATAAGCGGGTAATGGCTGGTGATGATTTCGAAAAATTAGCGAAGGCGCTCAGTAATGATTATGTCACCGCTATTACGGGTGGCTCGATGCCCGATTTTGGCGTGGGCCAGTATGACCCCGAGTTTGAAAAGAATGTATGGGCACTCGCAAAAGATGGCGCCGTGACAAAACCGTTTGAAACTTCGCACGGTTATCATATTGTAAAACGCAGCTCGATGGTTCCTGTTGTCAGCGATCCAGCCAATAAGGATTACCAGAATGAGTTGCGTCAAAAGATCAATATCGATCAGCGCTGGCAGGCATCAAGAGAGGTTATTTACCATAAAGTAGTAAAAGAAGCTCCGCTTAAAAAAACAGACTACCAGGAAAAAATGTTATGGGAGATCACCGACAGCTTGTTTGATCGCAAGCCGGTAAGCCGTGGTAATAAGTTGAGAAGAGAAACCGTTCTTTTCACTTTGCGTGACACTTCAATAACTATAAACGACTGGATCAATTTTGCTATACGGAACCGTTATAAAACGGACGGAACGGCCACGAAAAGACCATATCCTGAACTTTTAAATGAATTCACTCACAATGTTGTGTTCCAGTATTACCGCGACAACCTTGAATTATTCAATGAGGAATTTCGCAGCCAGATGAATGAATTTAAAGATGGCAACCTGTTCTTTGAGATCATGCAACAGGAAATATGGAACAAAGCAAATGCCGATTCATCGCAGCTTATCGCATTATTTGAAAAGAATAAGGCCAAATACAACTGGCAGCAAAGCGCTGATGCCGTGATCTTCTTTTGCGCAGACGATGAAGTGGCCAAAGTATTGCATGAGCAAATAAAGAAAACACCATCGTCCTGGAGAACTTTTTCCGATGCGCTGGCAGAAAAAGTGGTAGCGGATTCTTCCCGCTTTGAATGGTCGCAGATTCCGAATCTTAATAAGATGCTGCCAAAAGCAGGTATGCTGACTAATCCTTTGGTTAATTCAACAGACAACACCGCTTCATTTGCATATATCATCAAAATTTACCCGCAACC
>DASVNY010000350.1:0-3549 GCA_036383615.1 Chitinophagaceae bacterium | reverse complement strand
TAAAGGAATAGCTGCATAAGCAGACGCACCTGACGCAGCCGTGATACCGGGAATAATTTCAAAAGGAATATTATGCTGCTTAAGTGTGATCAGTTCATCCAGCACATTACTAAAAAAAGCCACGTCACCACCTTTTAATCGCAGAACTGTTTTTCCCAATAATGCATGCGTGGTCATCAATGCATTGATCTGTTCCCTCGTTGCGGAAGCATCATTATAACCTTGCTTACCTGCTAAGATTACTTCAGCACCCGGTTTTGCGTTTTCCTCAATGATAAGAGGATTTACCAGCCTGTCGGTAATGATCACATCAGCTATTGCAAGATTTTTTTGCAGTTTTAATGTAATAAGCTCCGGATCACCCGGACCGGCTCCTGCCAGTATCACTTTTCCTATAGTTATATTCTCACTCATTATGATTTGATAAGCACTGCTGCTACTGTACTATTACTTGTTTCATCGATCAGCACGGCACTTCCGTTCTCACTCAACTTTTCATAACTGTCATATACCAACTGGGCAGCTGTTTTAATAGTAGCTTTTACCACTTCATTCAATTTGACATTGCCTTCCACAGGCTGATGTTGGAGCGTGTTTACATCGATTTTATACTCGATACTTCGTATTACAGCTCTAACTAAACGGCTATTATGTTGCAGCAAATATTTATTTCCCGGTATAAGCGGCTTCTCATCCATCCAGCAAAGCAGCACTTCCAGTTCATTATTTACTAAAGGAAGATTATCACTTTTTACAATACTATCACCCCGGCTGATGTCTATATCATCGGCCAGTTGTATCACGGCGCTTTGAGGAGCAAATACAGCTTCCACCTCTTTTCCGGCGATCTCTACTGAAGAAATAGTGGTTTCAATATCCTGTGGCAGCACTTTTACTTTATCGCCTTTGCGATAAACACCACTGATCACTTTACCCGCATAGCCACGATAATCATGCAGATCATCCGTTTGAGGGCGGATCACAAATTGCACCTGGAAGCGGGGATCAGTGAGGTTAATATCATTTTCAATTTCCACTTCTTCCAAAAATTCCAGCAAGGGTTTTCCTGTGTACCATTTGATCTGGGTTGATCTGTCAACGATATTGTCCCCATCCAATGCGCTGATAGGAATATATGTCACATCTTTCAGCCCCAGTTGCTTTGCCACTTCACTATATTCGATCACAATATTGTTGAACACATCCTGTGAATAGTTGACAAGATCCATTTTATTGATCGCTACTACCACATGTGGTATTTTCAAAAGCGAAGCAATAATAGAATGACGGCGGGTTTGCTCCACTACTCCCTGCCGGGCATCAACAAGAATAATAATGAGATTAGCATTCGAAGCTCCTGTTATCATGTTGCGGGTATATTGCACATGACCCGGTGCATCAGCAATAATGAATTTGCGTTTCGACGTGGAGAAATAGCGATAGGCTACATCAATAGTGATCCCTTGTTCCCTTTCCGCACGCAGACCATCAGTAAGCAGTGCCAGGTCAACGGCTCCATTCTCTTTATTCTTTGATGACTTCTCCAGCGCCTCCAATTGATCAATCAAAATATTCTTGCTATCATATAGCAATCGCCCGATCAAAGTGCTTTTGCCATCATCAACGCTGCCTGCTGTTATAAATCGTAATAGGTCCATTGTTTTGTTTTAGTCGGAAAGACGGAAAGTCCGTAAGTCCGATGAGAGTTAAAAAAGTTAGTCCCTGTCTTCCGGTCTTCCCGACTTTCTGTCTTTCGGGCTTTCCGACTTTCTGTCTTCTTATCTCTTAAAAATACCCATTCTTCTTCCTGTCTTCCATCGCTGCTTCAGTCACTTTATCATCAATCCTTGTTTCTCCTCTTTCACTTATTCTTGTCGAAATAATTTCATTGATCACTTCATCCAGTGTGGCCGCTGTTGACTCTACTGCTGCAGTACAGGTCATATCTCCCACTGTACGGTACCGCACTTTCTTTGTTATCACATTATCTGTTTCATCAATTCTTGCATACTCGGATACCGCGACTAATTGCCCTTCATGTTCGATCACTTGTCTTTCATGAGTAAAGTAGATCGACGGGAGGTCGATCTTTTCTTTCCGTATATAGTTCCAGATATCAAGTTCTGTCCAGTTGCTGATGGGAAACACTCTTACATTTTCTCCTTTATGGATTCTGCCATTGTATATGTTCCAGAGCTCGGGGCGTTGCAGCTTTGGGTTCCATTGGCCAAAATCATCTCTCACAGAAAATATTCTTTCCTTGGCTCTTGCTTTTTCTTCATCCCGCCTGGCGCCCCCAATGCAACAATCAAATTTGAATTCTTCAATGGTATCAAGCAGTGTATAGGTCTGTAACCAATTGCGGCTGGGAAATTTTCCTTTTGGTTCTGTGAGGCTGCGTTGTTTGATCGTGTCCTCCACTTTTCTTACGATCAGTGTAGCATTCACTTCTTTGGCGAGCCAATCGCGAAACTCCAGTGCTTCCGGAAAATTGTGACCGGTATCAATATGCACTAATGGGAAAGGGATCTTTCCAGGCGCAAATGCTTTTTTGGCCAGGTGCACCATCGTGATGGAATCTTTTCCGCCGCTGAATAGCAAAGCCGGTTTCTCAAACTGCGCCGCCACTTCACGGAAAATATGGATGCTTTCCGCTTCCAGTTGCTCCAGGTAATCTAAATGATAATTGCTCATACTTATTTTCCTACTTTTTAAGTAGACTAATCCGGTAAAAAAATTTTATGCCTTACTTAATGCTTTATTTTCATGCAATCCGCATTCCTTCTGCGATGTTTCCCACCACCACCTGCCTGCTCTTGCATCTTCTCCTTGTTCAATGGCCCGGGTGCAGGGGGAACAGCCAATGCTGATAAACCCTTTATCATGTAAAGGGTTGTAAGGAACATTGAATTCCTTCAAATAATTGATCATTTCGTCATAGCTCCAATTCAACAACGGGTTGAATTTATATAACTGCTTCTCCTCCGACCATTCGATCACGGGCATGTTTTTCCTGTTATCGGATTGTTCTGATCTTAAGCCTGTGATCCAAACAGCGGCGCCATCCAAAGCCCTGCTCAACGGTTTTACTTTGCGGATATAACAACATTCTTTCCGGTTATCAACCGATTCATAAAAACTATTGATCCCTTTATTCAAAACAAAAGCTTCTACATCGCCGGCATCAGGAAAATAAACATGCACCGGCTTTTTATACCGGGCTATTGTTCTGTCGAGCAGCTCATAGGTTTCATTAAACAACCTGCCTGTATCGATCGTAAAGATCTTTACCGGCAGGTTGTTCTTAAAAATTGCATCAGTTATTACCTGGTCCTCTTGTCCCAGTGATGAAGAAAAAACAACTTTCCCCGGGAACCATTCAGCTACCAGTCTCACGGCTTCCACGAGGGAAGCATTCTCAATCTGCTGTATTTTTTCTTCGCTTAAGATCATAAGTTAGGCTGCGGCGTATAGCGCAGGTAGGGCTTTACTACTTTTACTCCTTTCGGGAATTTTTTAATCGCATCTTCTGTTGAAACAGCAGGAACC
>DASVNY010000349.1:0-2700 GCA_036383615.1 Chitinophagaceae bacterium | reverse complement strand
AACGATCACCAGGCTATTTTGGAAGAACAGTGGACACAGCAACTGAAAAAGAAATACCCGGTGGTGGTGGATCAGAAAGTGCTTGAAAGTATTAGCAGGTAGTTAGGGATTGGGAATTGGGGGTTAGGAATTAGGCCTTATTTACAGGAATATTTCTCCGTGAAAGAATGTTTTTAACCTCATAAGCAAGTGAGGGTTTCCCCATCTTTGTATCAACCGAGTTTGATATTTTCGAAATATGAACTATCAAGGATATAAGGCGCTTGAATGCTACCAACAAGCCAGGGAGTTAAGAATTTTTATTTCAAATCTCGCAAAGAGATTTCCTGCACATGAAAAATTTCTGTTGACAGCACAGCTTATTGACTCTTCTCGTTCCATAACGAGAAATATCGCTGAAGGGTATGGGCGATACAGCTTCACAGATACACGACATTTTTTTATTATTTCGAGAGGATCTGATATTGAGACAATGGAAAACCTGGTCACAGCTTTTGACGAAAAATATATAACCCAGGAAGAATTGAAACTTGGAGAACAAAAATGCGAACTTGTTTTCCGGTTAATTAACGGTTATATCGCTTATTTGGACACAGCAAAAGCACGTAAAACCTAACGATTCAAAATTGTCACTACCCAATTTCTAATCCCTAATTCCCAACCACTAATTCCTAACCCCCCACTACAACTCTTTAACCACATTAGCAATCACATGCGGCTTGCCCAACGTGTAATAGTGCAAAACGGGCACACCATTTTTCTTCAGGTCCTTTGATTGATGAAGTAACCATTCTGTTCCTACTCTCTCTACATCTTCATCGGTTTTGCATTTAAGCATTTCGCTTGAAAGATCATTGGGGAGATCGATATAGAAGGTCTTTGGGAGAACTGTTAGCTGTTTCTTGGTATAAACGGGTTTTAGTCCGGGGATGATCGGCACATTGATACCAATATTACGACAGGCTTGCACAAATGCATAGAATTTGGCATTGTCAAAAAACATTTGTGTCACGATATAATCAGCGCCCATGTCAACTTTTGCCTTCAGGTACTGCAGGTCGGTCTGCATGTTTGGTGCTTCAAAATGTTTTTCGGGATAGCCGGCTACGCCGATACAGAACTCTGTCTTTTGGGTTCCTTTCAGATCTTCTTCCAGGTAAATGCCTGAATTAAGATTAACCACCTGCTGCAATAACTCGCTGGCATATTTGTGACCATCGGGTTCTGCTTCAAAGGCTGTTTCATTCCTGGCCGCATCACCCTGCAACACTAATACATTATCAATACCGAGATAACGAAGATTGATCAAGGCATCTTCGGTTTCATTTTTACTAAACCCCCCGCAGATAAGATGGGGCACCGTGTCAACATCATATTTGTTCATGATAGCTGCACAAATACTTTCCGTACCCGGTCTTTTCCGGATCACCACTTTTTCAAAGCTGCCATCTGCTCTTTTCTTAAAAACATGTTCGCTGCGGTGATAAGTAACATTGATAAATGAAGGTTTGAACTCCATCAAGGGGTCAAGGTGTTTATATAATGCTTCGATACCTTTTCCTTTTAATGGTGGCAGTACTTCAAATGAAACCAGTGTGTCTTTCGCTTGTTTGATGTGATCGATTACCTTCATAAGGCTGCAAAGCTAATGACCTGAGGAGGAACAACAAAACTTATAAACAGGTGGTAGTGTATCGTTCGATAGCTATCGGGTTTTAGATTTTGGGCGGTATTTGGCCCAGTGCTGGGCTCTTTCCACGCCCCAATGTCGTTTGGTTAAGAAGATTTTATAATTGAGTATTGAAAATTGTTCGTTGAATATTGAGCATTTCCCTTGCTCTTCCTGCCTATCACTCATCGCTTAACCGTGGCACAACACATTAAAAATTTCGCTGTATCTCTATCGAGATACTTAGTAGCTGCGGTCTTTTTGGATCAACTCCATATAGAATACGAACTTCCGCATCGTCGCCGGCAGGAAGATAGGGTAGTTTATAAAAATAGATGACCTGTTCATCCGCCTTTGTATAATAATAGTAGGTAGGTGGCAATGCCGCTTTCAATTGCTGAATAAGTGAATCAAGTTGCTTTTCAACCAACCTGTCATCTTTTTTTATTGTTTTTTCCAGCTCTGCCATTGCTATTTTCTCTTCCTCAGAAATATAAACAAAAGCCTTATACCCCGGCACCGTTCGTTTACTTGTGTATGACTTCAACTCCGATGTGGGTTTGAGTGCCCCACCTATGATCTTTTTCATGGCAGGATCGTTACCAATAGCAACCGCTTGAATAAAATCAGTAAGCGCCGCATTATTCAATCGTGGACCCTTGCTCGTAAAATATCCATACTGATGTGCTGAACCAACACTTATTATCACTTCAGATCCTTTGGGTTCATGATTGAAAATAAGAACACTGCCGGAGTTGAGTACCCCTGCCGAATCAACCAGGTAATAATACAGGTAATCGGGATTGGTATCTAACGGAGAATAGTTGACAGATACGCCAAACATCTTTGTAGCATCACTTACCAGGCCTTTTATTTCCCTGACAAAAGCTGCCGCTTTTACACTGTCAGGAAATTTATAGATCGCAAAATAATCATCCGTATAAAATTTACACTCGGTGGCGCCGGGTAAATAAAATTCCGGGTCCTTAAGTATATCGCCTTTATTGGTTCCCCCTTTTTCTCTTCTTATT
>DASVNY010000348.1:0-1579 GCA_036383615.1 Chitinophagaceae bacterium | reverse complement strand
CCAGGGCATGAATCCAACGGTACAGATCGGAAGCGCAACAAATAAACCGGCATGAACCAATTTGAATGACCAAAATGAAATATGATCGATCGGCTTCATTTTTTTGATAGGCATAGGGCCGATCTTACCAGTGAAATATTTTTTATAGTCGGTTACAAATACCCACCAGATATATAACAGGGAATAAGCTGCCCAGAAATACCAATGCTGGTAACGGTGCACTTTGTAATGTTTCTGGCTTTCGCACAAACGGAGAATAGGCTTCGCATCAATATCGTCATCTACGCCGTCCACATTTGTATAAGCATGATGAATGACATTGTGCTTGGTTTTCCACATAAAATTATTAGCACCTAAAAAATTAACTGATAAAGCCGCGAGATCATTTATCCATTTGTAGCGGCTAAAACTGCCGTGTGCGCCATCATGCATCACATTAAAACCGATAGCGGCGGTTAATACTCCCAGCGCCAGGCATTCCAGGATTGCGAGCCAGGCAACCGGCGTGTAAAACACTAAATGAACATATACAGCCACAAAGCTGATGACCAGCACAATAGCTTTTATAAATAAACTATAATTACCGGTTGTAGATTTGCCTACTTCTTCAAAATAGTTGGCGATCCTTTTTTTCAATTCAGTGTGAAATGAATGAGGAACATTGGCAAATTTGGGGATGTTCATTGTGTGATACTGTGATTTTGGCAAAAGTAGTTTTTCTTGGCCGTATTAGAGCAAATGGTTAGCCAAACTTACTCAGAAAGATGGCCATTATTCCACAAGATCAGGTCTCATTTTGTATCAGCGCATCGAGATTGCGGATACCTATCTTTTTTTCAGTAATATATCCTTCTGCAAACCTAACACCTATTCGTTTTCCAAGCATCCTTGCACGGGCGATCACGCTGTCTAAAAAGTCAGGTGTGGAGATATAAGTTTGAGTTCCAAGGTCACCTTCGGCAGAAGTGTAGAATTGGGTGCTATATGCTTTGATCGCTTCCATTCTTTGCTCAAACACATCTGAAATATCTATCAACAGATCGGGCTCATGATACCAATCCTGTATATAATGTAAAACATAAGAGGGGCGCCATTTAGCTTGTGGATTTCCCTGCCCGTCTTTTGTTTCGATCTTCATTAAACCGGAGAGGAAACAACATTTAGCGATCATTTGTCCCGCTCTTCCATGATCGGGATGACGATCGTGCAACACATTCGCGATAACAATATCAGGTTGATATTTTCTTATCGCACTGATCAGCTTTAATTGGTTCTCTTCATCATCATGAAAAAAGCCGTCTCTCATTTTCAGGTTTTCTCTTACCTGCACGCCAATGATCATCGCGGCATTGGCAGCTTCCTGGTAGCGAGTATCGATCGTTCCCCTTGTGCCCAATTCACCTTGTGTGAGATCGAGTATGCCGGCTTTTTTTCCTCTTTTTATTTCATTGATGAGTGTGCCCGAGCAACCCAGCTCTACATCGTCCGGGTGAACACCAATGGCAAGAATATCAAGTTTCATGTTGCGGTTTCTTGTGAGGGCTAAAGATATAGAAACATGATAAGAAGGAGAAGAACG
>DASVNY010000347.1:0-15081 GCA_036383615.1 Chitinophagaceae bacterium | reverse complement strand
ACTGATGGCAACAATACTTATGGTAAAGCTAAACCCAAAACCGGCACTGCAATGGTATATGCGGTTAATACATCCACAAGCGCCAACCTGGCCATCCTGAATGATATTGTCGGCGCCAGTGGTGGTAAACTAATTGAGTTGAACAAACGAACAATAAGTGAAGCGATCCAGGTAAACAGTCGTGCAGAGAATTGGCTCCTGAATATCCGTTCGGCAAGTGGTAAAACAATTGTTGAGCAGGAATTCCCCGCCAGGATAAACGAACCACTACTCATTAATGGAACTATGCAACCGGGAGTTGACACATTATATTTTCACTATGGAAACAACAATACCATCACCCGAACCGAAACAGTGGTGATCAACAGCAACAAAGAATGTATTGCTTCATCTGTTGACAGGATAAGCATGCTGGATAGATTTGATCGGATGATACGGGCAGGAAATTGGGAAACAATACTTGATTTTGGGTTGAATGAAAAAGTAGTTACGCCTAACACCGCCTACATTGTGTTGGAAAGAGTAGAGGACTATGTGAAATACAATATCGCACCACCAAAAGAACTGGAAGAAGCTTGCCAGCAAATGAACTATGTAAGAAGGGATACGAGATCACAACGCCAGCAAATAAAACTGGCTGATGAATACACAATCCTTAACGGGGTAGTGAATGCTTTCAATAACCGCTTATATAGGTGGGATAGCAAGGAAAACCCAATTTCATTTAGCAGGGTTGAATATGATAAAGGGAAACTGGCAAGAGAAGAACCAGTAGCAACAGCTACAAATGCTACTACAGGGGCAGTTGCAAATTCCCTCATGGGAAGTGCTTCCGGGCTGATTTTAGACAGAGAGAGTTCTTTGAATGAGGTAGTAGTGGTTGGATATGGAACAACAAGAAAAAGAAGCATGACCGGCTCAGTTTCATACATACAATCAAATGAAATATGGCCGCATCAAACAGTTGAACAAGCACTGCAGGGAAGAGTAGCGGGCTTAATGGTGAATAATGTTAACCCGGGATATGGCGATCTTTCTACTATCACAATAAGGGGAGCTTCTTCATTAGGAGGTAATGCGCAGCCACTTTTTGTGCTGGATGGGATTCCTGTTTCCGGGAATATTAATAACCTTATCAATACTTCGGATATTGATAACATAACAGTGTTGAAAGATGCTACTGCCACTGCATTGTATGGTGGACGCGGAGCAAATGGTGTTATCGTGATCACATCAAAAAAAGGAAAGCAACAATACAGCAATAATAACAGGCCATACCGGTTAAAGGATATGGAAGATGTGGAATACCTCCAGCAAATAAAAGAAGTGGGTAAAGATGAAAAGATGATGCTGTATCTGCAACTGCAACCACGCTATGAAGATGAACCTGGTTTTTATCTTGATATTGCGCAGCATTTTTTTGATTCGGGTATGAAGGAAGAGGCTATGGAAATTTGTATGACAGCTATAGAAATATCAAACGGAAGTTTCCAGGTGTTGCGGGCAGTTGGTTATATCCTCGAGCATTTCAAACAGTTTGATGCTGCTGTCCTGATCTATGAACAATTGCGGGATGATTATCCCGACAACCTATACTCTCATCGTGATCTTGCATGGGCCTATTACCAGGATGGCCGTTACCAGGAAGCGATGGAAACCATGTATGCAGCTATAAAAAGAGATACCAGGCAGCAGGAGTGGATGAACCTTTCGGTTAAAACAGTGCTTCTGGCAGAAATGAATACGATCATCAGCCTGCACAAAAATGAATTGGATATAAAGGCTATACCCGCTTCATTGATCAAGCCAATCACCGCCGATCTGAGAATAGTGTTGGATTGCAATAAAGGCAATCTCGGTTATATAACTGTCAAAGAACCGGGAGGAGAAATATGTTCGAATCAATCGGTAACAAAAAATGGCGGCATGCTTATGAATAGCTACATGTATGGCTACTACAATCATCCGTCGGAATACCAGTTAAAGACAGCCATAAGTGGAAAATATCGCATAGGGGTGAACTACTATAGTTACTACTCATACCCGGGCAAGATCCCCACTTATATCCGGGTGATGACCTTTAAAAATTTTGGAAAACCGGGTCAATCTATTTCCATTGAAAATGTGGTGATGGATAATCAGTATGGAGAAATCGAAATTGCAGAAGTGAAGTGGTGAAAAAATATTTTTAAAAAACAATGACAAAAATTTGGTGACATCAAAAAAATATTTTCATCTTTGCAACCGCAAAACAGTAAACATGCTAAGAACGCAATCACATATAGAATCGGCGAATTGGTTTAGTCCCAAGGGAGACTATACTGATTGCGGGGCATGTAAAGCTGAAGAGTAAGTGTAATACCAAACTCGATATAAGCAGGCCCCGCAAGAGATTGCGGGGCTTTTTTTTGTCCTCCAAAGCTTTAGCATAGGAGGATTGACGCGAAGCTTTAGCGAAAGAGAACTGAAATATGATTATTTAGATTTTAAAACTGTTTGATTGCATTTATGCAATAACCCGGGTTGCTGAATCTAATAAACCAAATAAATAAAAGTGCTGAAACAGTTACGACATAAACGATTTAGTATAAATAGGAATGATACAAGATCATCACTCAGTTGCTATTGTTATGCGCAGGCGCTAAGTATTGTGCCCGTTGGCAATGAGAAAGATAATAGTTATCAGCGACCGGATCATATCCGTACATAGGAGTGTTGTGCTCCTTTGAAGGAAAGCCCGGTCGCAGCAAACGACCGGGCTTTTTTTATGCCGGTGATCGTAAAATGAAAACAGGAAGGTATGTGATGAAATTTTTACTTGTAGTACTGGCCATCCACTTCATTGTGGAGTTGATCAGTAATAGAAAAGCAAACAATAGCGATAACAAAGCGGAAGAGTTGGATGAAGAAACTCGCCACCCGGCTGAGTTTGACCTGAGATAAAAGATTATGTGCAGAAGGAGGAAGCCCGCCTGAATGACAGGGTCGGGCAGGCGTTCCCGGTTTGTACCGATGCAAATTGGTACGAGATGCAGCCGGGGCGCTTTTAAAAAAGTTCTTTGAGAAAATATAGCAGCATTCCAATTGGTTGGATACTCCGCCTGGAACGGAGAGGCTGCAGGTTCGAATCCTGCCTGCTATACTATGGGCTGTCATGTTCTAAGGCCGGCGAAAAACATTTGCAATGTTTTTGGAAGGGTTCGATTCCCTTACGGTCCACAGTTGATCTGTTCGTCTAACGGTTAAGGACACAAGATTTTCATTCTTGAAACAAGAGTTCGATTCTCTTACAGATTACGGTTCGTTGGTGTAGTGGTCAAGCATAACAGATTGTCGATCTGTAGTCACGAGTTCGATCCTCGTACGAACCGCTTATCAGCATTTGTATTATGTGATTGCTGGATGGTGTAATTGGTAACATCCCAGAGTTTGAGTCTGGTGTTTTCAGTTCGAATCTGAATCCGGTGACTGTATATTTTGGCCCTAGCTTATCGGTAAAGCATCCGTCTGTGCAACGGGGGAACAGGGTTCGAATCCCGGGGTCAACCAAAGTGAATATAGTAAAGAGAATGCGACTTGGTGTAACAGGCAACACGATCACTTCCCTTTCTTTCTGAAAGGTAAATCGCAGGTGATTGTTTTCAGTTCGAACCTGGAAGTCGCACAATGATGACTTAACTCAATGGCAGAGTGCTATCCTGATTCCGCCAGCTGGCGGATGATAGTTCAAATCTATCAGTCATCACAAGCTCTATGAAAGCTGCGACTTAATTCAATGGAAGAAGATCATCGTTACAAGGTGATAGTTACTGGTTCGAATCCGGTAGTCGCAACAAAATTGGTTCGTAACTCAATTGGAAGAGTACCGGTCTCTTACACCGGGAGCTGAGAGTTCGAGTCTCTCCGGGCCGACATAAGAATGAATGACCTGTAGCATAATGGAAGTGCATCAGTTTTCTAAACTGAATGGTAAGAGTTCGAATCTCTCCGGGTCAACAAAAAAGATATTGGTTATCGCTTAATTGGTAAAGCACCGGAAGGAGATATGAGTCGAGATGATAAATGTCTCGATTCCGACCAAAGCGTCGGTATTCGAGCCTCATTGATCAATTCAATTGGATGAATAGCTCAACGGCAGAGCGGTCCCGCCAAGGGGCGGGATTAAGCCGTTGGTTGAAAGTCGAGACGATAAATGTCTCGATGTCGACTGAAGCGTCGACATTCGAATCTTTCTTCATCCGCTTTCAATCAACGAAGCTTTAGCATAGTTGATAGCGTGAGTGCGACGAAATTGGAGAGTCGTGGCAGACTGTAAATCTGCTGTTATAAAACTGAGTTGGTTCGAATCCAGCCACTCACACAAATGGAGAGAGTCCGGTTGGTCGAGGAAACTGTCTTGAAAACAGTCAGCCATTTTGGTCCGGGGGTTCGATTCCCTCTCTCTCCGCAGGATAGAATCAGTGCAGGAGTTGATAATATAAAAGGAGAGTTGACAGAGAGGTAATGTACCGGCTTGCTAAGCTGTGGTTGAGGTAACACTCAGGTAAGTTCGATTCTTACACTCTCCGCAAAGTTTGTTGATGAATACAATTCGGTAATGAGGAGAAAGTGATCAACCAGTATTCCTGCAAACAAACTGGTCCGCCTTAGGCGGAGAATGGATTTATATATGCGTCCCGATTGAATCGGGAAGATCGTGGTTCAATTCCACGGGGCACCGCAGAAATGTAAAATGTAGAATGTAGAATGAAAAATGTAAAAGGAGGAAGGTATAAAATGGAACAGTTACAAAGACAATGGAGAAAATTATCAGGCGAATGGATCAGGCAGCCGATCGAAGATGAAGTCATGGCAGTATTGGCAAAAGAAAAAGAAATGGGTCATGAGCTAAAGGTCTGTATCGGCACAGATAGCCAGGTGAAGGGTAAGATCACTGAGTTTGCTACGGTGATCGTATTCATCCGGAAAGGGAAAGGTGGGTTCATGTATATACGGAACGAGATTTCCAAACAACGGATGAGCATCAAGCAACGGATGCTGATGGAAGTTGGAAAGAGTATCGAAGTGGCGTATAACCTGTGCAATATCTTTTCCCGCTTTGATGTAGGCATGGAGATCCACGCAGACATCAACACTAACCCGAACTTCAAGAGTAATGATGCCTTGAAGGAAGCAATGGGTTATATCGTGGGAATGGGCTTTGCATTCAAGGTGAAACCAAATGCATTTGCCAGCTCAAGCTGCGCGAATAAAGTGGTGCAGTAATTAAGTAACAAAGTAAAATTTAAAGCGATGCTGGTCTATGTAATGAAATAGTAAAAGCTTCACGACAGTGGAAACGAATTACTATTTGTAAAAACAAAAATAAAATGGGCAACTTATATAATCAGAAGATCATTAATGCAAACAATGTATTTGATGATATTTACCTGGATGCAAAAATGCTTTACCTGTATTGTTTTAATCATTTGCCAAGCCTGAATTACATCAGCCCGGTGGATGGAGAAAAAGCTTTTGCAGCTTTCAGGGACAAGTATTCGGATAAGATAGATCATATTCATCGTTACAGGTGGTTTAAAAGAGAGACCAAAAAATACCAGTTTGATAGAACAGTGCTGATCCTAAAGAATAATTGCATTGTAGAGTTTGATTACAATTACTGTGAACTTTATCATGATGGCAAGGATGAGGTTTTTGTTGAAGAGCTAACGGCTTTTGTCAACCAGTTTAAGGAAAGACAAAGAAGACAGCCGCTGGAAATAAACCTCATCGTAAAAGGGAACCACGGTCTTTCACTGAAAGGAATGGAGATCAAAAGAACCAAGCTGGACCTCGATCTTTTTTATGAAGATGAATTCAGGGAAGTGGATGCTTTGATAAATAAAAGACTGGCGCAAAAAAATGATAAGGGCATTGTGTTACTGCACGGTTTGCCGGGTACGGGTAAAACAACTTATCTCCGCTACCTCGTGGGTAAGATAAAAAAAAGAGTATTATTCTTATCGCCGTCAGTGGCTGATAATTTGATGAACCCTGATTTTATTGAACTGTTGATCGACAACCCAAACACGGTGCTGATCATTGAAGATGCGGAGAATATTATTATGGATCGCAAGCATAATAGCAGCTCGGCTGTATCAAACCTTCTGAATATTTCGGATGGGTTACTGGCTGATTTCCTGAATGTGCAATTGATCTGCACATTCAACAATTCGCTAACGATGATTGACAGCGCCCTGACGAGAAAGGGCAGATTGATCGCCAAATATGAATTTGGAAAATTAAATGTCGAAAAAGCCCAGCGTTTAAGTGATCACCTGGGTTTTAAAACAACAATTAATAAACCAATGACAATAGCAGAGATAGCTAATTCACATGAAAAGGACCAATCGAATGGCAAAGTGGAAGCCATCGGGTTTAAGCGACAAACAGAATTGATGAATTAAGTTCTTTAAATAATTGTTGCTGTTAAAATAGCGACACAATGAGGTATATCCTGTTGATCTATGTATCAAAGATGCATGACAGTACAGACGTAATAACTATCTGTATCCTGGTTCAGCAGTATATGTCACCGCGCTGCAGTCATGGGTTCGATTCCCATTCGGGTCATTGCACCCGATAGCTCAGTTGGTAGAGTACAGCACATGCACAGGTTCGAATCCTGTTCTCACCCCGTAAGGCTGTGGGATAGCTCAGATGGTAAGAGCACTACACTGATAATGTAGAGATCAAAGAAGTACACCGCTTCTCAAATGGTGGAAACAAATAAAGCCAGGTTTGTTCACCGGCTGTTCTTGTCATGCTGGGCATGAAAGGAATAGCGATCCGAAAATAACCTGCAGGCTGATAAGACATAAATGGAATCATTTCACTTCAGCAGTAAGAACTCATCGCAATAGCGACGAGGGAGATACTGATGAACTGGCCTGGTAAAATTTATGTGAATCAACTTCCGTTGTCAACGGATGGTGAACAGGCTGGCTTTTTAAAACGAGTTTAAAAATGTTTAAATAGGACAAAATGAAAAAAGTAAAAGTGAATGCCTACCAGGTGGGCCTGGTATTCAAAGACGAAGTGTACCAGCGACTGTTAACTGCGGGTAAATATTGGTTCTGGAAAGGAGAGCAAGTGTATATCTATGATATCACAAAACCTTTTATAGCGCCGGTTGAACTGAACATCCTGCTGCAGGATACTGAATTGTCAGGCATACTGCATGTTGTTGAAGTAAAGGACAACGAGATCGTATTGCAATACGAGAATGGTTTGCTGAAACAGGTACTGACCGCCGGTCGTTACACTTTCTGGAAATCTGTTGTGCAGTATGAATTCGTTCGTGCCGATATCAGCAAGCTTGAGATCAGCGAGAACATTGACCGTAACACTTTGCTGGGACGGCTGGTTGCACCTTATGTTCGTTCTGTAAGCGTGGAAAACTATGAAAAAGCTGTACTGTTCATTGATGGAAAATTCGACAAAGTGCTGGATAGTGGTGTTTACTACTGGTGGAAGAACAGTATTGCTGTTCATGTAGCACGGGTGGATATGCGTTTGCAGCAGCTGGAAGTAAATGGCCAGGAGATCCTGACCAAAGACAAAGCGGCTTTGCGAATCAATGCATGGGCACAATACAAAGTGGCGGATATTGTAAAAGCGGTGCTGGAAAACAAGGAATACGACAAGCAATTGTATGTTGCTTTTCAGCTGGCGCTGCGTGAATATGTGGCTGGCTACAGCTTTGATGAATTGCTGGAGAAAAAAGAAGCCATTGCGCCGTTTGTATTGCAGCAGGTAAAAGAAAAAGCGTTGATGCTCGGTGTGGAAGTAACTGGTTTTGGTATCCGTGATATCATCCTGCCGGGTGATGTAAAAGAGATCATGAACCAGGTGCTGATCGCTGAAAAGAAAGCGCAGGCCAATAGCATCATGCGTCGTGAAGAAACTGCCAGCACCCGTAGCCTGCTGAACACTGCCAAACTGATGGAAGAAAATGCGATGCTATGGAAATTGAAAGAAATGGAGTATGTAGAAAAGGTCGCAGACAAGATCAGTAACATCAGTGTCGGTGGCAATGGACAACTGTTGGAACAGTTAAAGCAGATCCTGGTGAGTAAGTAGTCTTAACCTTGATTGGGGTGGATTAGAAGGATTGGGAGAGAAATACTTTTTGATCTTTTTAATCTTCCCAATCGGGTTTAGATATTTATGAGCCCGGCGGCATTGCTACTATTAAGCCGACGTTGCGACGCTCCGTTCAGGGTTCGGTAATTCTATTCAACAAAAATTGAATTATATTTCAAATAATGATGGAAAAGATAAAGGCTATATTAAAGAAAATAGAGCAGGAAAAGAAAGTCAAAATACTTTATGCTTGCGAAACCGGTAGCAGAGCATGGGGTTTCCCATCGCCTGATAGCGATTATGATGTAAGGTTTATTTATATGCATGAAAGAGATTGGTATTTGTCTTTATCCCAAAGAAAAGACACGATCGAGTATATAGATGGTGAAATGGATATAACAGGCTGGGACTTAAAGAAATCGCTGATACTTTTGAAAAAATCCAATGCTCCATTGATAGAAAGATTTCAATCACCAATAACTTATTATACAGAAGAGGCATTTGAAAATAAATTTAAGGGATTGATAGAGCAGTACTATTCTCCGACGGCTGTATTTTATCATCACTACTCGCTGGCGCAAAAATTTTGGGAAGGGTTGAAAGGAAATGATGAAGTAAAGCTGAAAAGCTATTTCTATCTTATGAGATCGCTGTTGTCTTGTAATTGGATAATAAAAGATAAAACGGTATTACCAATGGATATCGAAGGCTTAATGTCTTTGATAGATGGCAAGCGGGCAAATGAAATAAGAAAACTGATAAAACTAAAGGCGGAAGTTGGAGAAAAATATTTTCACAAAGCAGATCAAAGCCTGAATGCATGGATCACTGAGTTATTTGAACTGCTTGAGACTAATAAAAATGATCTTGGGGTAAATAGAGCAGATAATACCCGATTGGATATGTTCTTTCTTAAAATGGTAAATACAAATGCTGACAATTGAGCAAATAAAAGAAAATGGTTGGTTGATCTTCGAAGTGATCACGGGAAGTAAGTCCTATGGCCTGGCTACAGAAAAGTCTGACACCGATATCAGGGGCGTATTTGTGTTGCCTAAAGAATTATTTTATTCTTTAGAATATACAGCCCAGGTATCTAATGAAACCAATGATATTGTTTATTATGAATTGAAACGATTCATGGAACTGCTTTCAAGAAATAATCCTAACATCATTGAGTTGCTGAATGTGCCCGACAATTGTGTTCTGTATAAGCATGAGCTGATGGAGAGGATTAAGCCTGAGTTATTCTTGTCAAAGCTTTGCGAGCAAACGTTTGCCAATTATGCATACACGCAAATAAAGAAGGCATACGGGTTGGAAAAGAAGATTGTAAATCCGGTGGCTGAAGAAAGAAAATCGGTGTTGGATTTTTGCTATGTGCATGAAGGCAGGGATTCAATTGGCCTTAAACAGTTTCTTTCCAGGCGCGGATTTGAGCAGGAAAAAATGGGGCTGACGGCCATTCCGCATTTGCGGGATTGTTACAACTTATTCTTTTCAAACCAATATAAATATTCTGGAATTGTGCGGAAGGATGAAGCTAATGATGTCTGTTTAAGCAGTATCACTAAAGAAGAAAAGCCTGTTGGTTTGTTATATTTCAATAAGGAGGGTTATTCCCTTTATTGTAAAAAGTATAAGGAGTACTGGGAGTGGGTGGAGAAAAGAAATGATGAACGATATAATACAACAATGACACATGGCAAGAATTACGATTCCAAGAATATGATGCATGTTTTCAGATTGCTGATGATGGCAAAAGAAATTGCAATTGAAGGAAAGATAAATGTATGGCGAAAGGATAGACAATTTTTGTTGGATATAAAGGAGGGAAAATACGAGTATGATGATTTATTAACCAAAGCGGGAGAATTAAAAGATGAATTGCCTCTTTTGTATAAGAACGCTGAGTTGTTAGGTCAGCCAGATATTTCCTTAATCAATAAGTTATTGTTTCAGTTAAGGGAGCAATGAAATCAATTGAAATGGCGGGAAAGACCGAGTACAAGAATTTGTTACGCGACTATGACCTTGATTGGAAAAGATTGAAAGTGATTGGAGAGCATAGGTCCTTTGAATGGAACAGGCCGGAACATATGGAGCCGACAAATGAAATTTCAGTGGCTGACATAAAAAGGAAGTTGGTTCTGCAGAAAGAAGAATGTTTGTCAATCCTGGATCGGATACCAAATGGAGAAGGGGTTCTTTATAAAACAACGATGAGTGTAAATAATCTTGGCAAAATAGACGTGTATCATTATTTATACTTCCTGGTACAACATATACGACGCCATTTGATACAAATGACAAAAGTGAAACTGGAGTTTGATAATTTAAAAAATGAGCAATGAGCAAATTAAAAATACAAGGCAAAGAATTAAGAGCATTGGGTTTCCCTGAGGGACCTGTGATCAGCATTGCCATGAATGTGATGGAAAAGAATTTCAAGCACCATTCAAAAGAGCAGGCATTTGAAATACTAAAAGAATTGTTGCAATCACCACATGATTTTATTAAGGATGAATTGTTAGGTTTAATTGCAAGAAACCTTTTACCGAAATCGGAGTCTAAAATCCCTCCTTTGGAGGGACTTAGGGAGGCCGCTATTCAGTTTAATGTTTTCGGGCAGGAACATATTGAAGAAGGAGCTATGCATCAAATGTACCAGGCAGCTAAATTACCGATCAGTGTAGCGGGAGCATTAATGCCCGATGCACACAGCGGCTATGGGTTGCCTATTGGTGGAGTGCTGGCCACTGAGAATGCCGTAATTCCTTATGGTGTCGGTGTTGATATTGGTTGCAGAATGTGTTTGAGTGTTTTCGACATCGAACCAAAAGAGTTGATTCAAAAAGAGCAATACTTTACAAGAGAATTGCTGGAAGCAACTTTATTCGGCAGCGGCGCCCAGTTTGACAGGGCAGCTGATCATGAAGTGATGGAAAATGAATTATTCAACCAACTGCCTTTATTAAGAGGTTTGCATGGCAGAGCATGGAAGCAACTGGGTTCTTCTGGTTCAGGAAATCACTTTGTTGAATTTGGAACTGTTGAAATTGCTGAGAAGGATATTATCCTGGGTGTTGAACCGGGAAACTATATGGGCTTGTTGTCACACTCTGGTTCAAGAGCATTGGGGGCCAATATAGCTAATCACTACACCAAATTAGCGATCAGCAAAAGACGTTTGCCTGCTGATACAAAAAACTTAGCATGGCTAAGTTTGGATGAAGAAGAGGGGATCGAATACTGGAACGCTATGAACCTCGCTGGCGATTATGCTTCTGCCTGTCATCATGTGATCCATAACAAGATCGCAAAGCAATTGGGCAGAAAGCCAGTGAAACTGGTAGAGAACCATCACAACTTTGCATGGAAGGAAAAGTGGGAGGGAAAGGATGTGATCGTTCACAGGAAGGGAGCAACACCTGCTGGCAAAGATGTATTGGGAATTATTCCAGGTTCGATGACTGCTCCCGGCTTTATTGTAAAAGGAAAAGGAGAGTCAGCATCTGTGAACTCTGCATCACATGGCGCGGGAAGAAAAATGAGCAGAACAAAAGCAATGGAAGCCGTGACCGATAAGCAGTTCAAGGATGAAGTGGCAAAGCACCATGTAAAATTGCTGGGAGGTGGAAAAGATGAATCACCGTTTGCTTATAAAGATATCGAAGTGGTTATGCAATCGCAGAAAGCATTGGTTGATGTGGTAGGAAAATTCACACCAAGGATTGTAAGGATGGATGGAGCGAAACATAAAAGCTGGTCCAAAAGAACTTCTTCGGAGGGGAAGAAAGGAGGAGATGAAATGATGGGTGAGTGAGCTGGTAATTGTCAGTTAGGGGTCATCTATCAGTTGCTTATAGGTAAATTTTGTTTCACGCAAAGCCGCAATAATTTTCAACGAATAAAGTTTTTGTTTTCACTTTCGGGCGACTTTGCGTGAAACATTATCAGCTTTCGTTCTTTTATAAACTTATCTGTAGCCCGGCATTGGCATAAAGCTGGAGAGCCCTGGGTTGTAATTCAAAATAATTATTGATGACATAGAAGTTGTTTTGATATTGCATCCAAAGAGTGCAGATAAATCTTGTCCGGAAGCTGATGAAATAGTCCAGGGCACCTGTTAAACGGGCATTGCCAAAATATCCCGATTCATCGGCAATATCCTGGTAACCGGTTTCTCCATCAAGTCTAAGGCTTATTATCGTTCTTGTATTGGGATAAACGGAATGCTGGTAAAATAATCCGATGGCAGCCTGTTTAAGCGTTCCTTCCGTGGTTATCTCATTAACCAGTGTTCCTGAATTAAATTCTTTATCGCTGTAGTTGTTTGTGAAATAATTCAGTTGCAAAGTAGCGCCAAAGCTATTTTGATGAATAAGATTTATGGGGATATGTTTGTTAATTCCGGCAGAAAAACGAACGGATTTGGTAGTGGCATCAGTTTGATCCTTTGTATCAGTAGGCTGCATAGTAATTCGCTCATCATAATTGGTTATGCCGGGAGTTACCCTTATAAACAATTCTGTTCCGGATAATCGGGGGTCATTAAAGGCGAAGAACACAATATCATTCAGGTTGCTGAAGTATTTGATATCGGTTTTGTTGATAAGGCCATTGTTTTGGAGATAGCCGTCAATAGTTTCGAGTACATATCGTGTTCTTTTTCTGAAATCAAGTACACGGGTATTTTTGGATTTTGTGATCGTTTTCCCAAGTTCATCCAGCTCGGACAGGGATAATGATCTTGAAAGCTGGCCTTCCTGTTCCAGCGCCTTATTCAGCCACAAGGCATTTTGCATATCTGTGATATTTTCTAATCTTCCTTTTCCAATTCCCACTGTAACAGTTAATGATTGACGTCCCCATTTCTCCTTTCCAATGGAGGAGGGTGTGTTGTTTGTTGTTCTCCTGTTATTTGCCTGGAGAAGTGCATCTGACCCAAGTTCAATAAAATTCCTTCCGGAAAACCATTTGTTGTTTATGCGGAATTGAGGGCCGATAAAAAAGTTTCTGCTTTTGTATCCGTTTGAAATATGATCTGTTTTGCCTGTGCCAAGGCCAGAATATAAATTGGCTGAAAGGGTTTGAAGCAGCTTATCTGTGCTTCTAATACTATAATAACCTGCCCCGCTGTTCCCTTCGAGGTGACGGGTTTTGGTTTCTCCTGCAGGATAGTCAATGTTGTTTACTCCGCCATTGGTACTTATATGGATGGTGATAGCCCGGAAGCTGATGTCCCTGAACTTAAAATTTCTCAATATGGAATCATGCTGGCTGTGAAGTGAATGAAAAAATAATAACAGGGGGAGACTGAGTAGATATTTTCTCATTGCTGTGGTTTTGTTTCCCGAATGTAAATGCAGGAAACAAAAAACGATGTTAAAGCAACTGCTCTTCGTGTTAATGAAAAACGAATCTCCGGTTTAAAATTTGTGCGGTTGAAATGCAATCACACTTTCACATAGATCTTTTTCTTGTCCATCCAATAGCAAATGGCCCACATGAAAGTAATTACACAAAGTGCATAGAGCAATGATCCGATCTCGGGATCGCCGGGCACGTTAACCAATACTTTTTTATATAACCAGTTCCAGGGATTGATATAGGTCATCACTCCTTTTTCATTCAATCCATCAGGAATACGGATAAGCGCAAGACCTTTGGGAAGAAAAGCGCTTAATGCAAAAACAAACAATGCATTCTTGCCAAACACATCAAAGAACTTAGCCAATCCTCCCTTAACATTTTTGAATTCGATCAGGTAGATCATCGTGGCAATGGTCATGATAGCAAGACCGGTGGTATAAACTACATAAGAACTGGTCCAAATCTTTTTATTGATCGGGAAAACAATATCCCAGCAAAAACCCGTGATGAGCAATGCAACTCCCGCTACAAATAGCCCGCTGACCATTTCATAATTCTTTCCCTGCCCGACTGCGTCATTCAGGCGGGCTTTCACCTGGATATAATTGCCCACAATATAACCGAGTATCACCTGTACGATGGCCGGTAATGTGCTCATTAATCCTTCGGGATCGAATGGAATACCTTCTCCTTTATATATATGAGCCACGCCCAGCATTTTTATATCTATCGCTGTTCCGAACCATCCTTTCAAACTATAGGGGTCGGCTGGGTTGCCAACATAGCAAAGCATCCAGTAAATAAGCAGGAAGATCAGGCCAACATAAAAAGCTTTTCGTGGTTTAAGGTAATAAGCAATGACCGCAGCAAAGAAATAGCAGATAGCGATACGTTGCAATACGCCTAATACTCTTACTCCACTATTGGGATTGTTTGAGTCCACCCATTGACGAAACACTAACTCACCATCCTGCCATCTTGAAAAAGGCCACCAGTTAAGAAACAAGCCGATCAGGAAGATCAGCAGTGTTCTTTTAATAACTTTTTTCCAAAACACGGCATCTCCAGCTGCTTCAAGTTTTGGCATCACAAAAGCCATGGCATTCCCAACGGCAAATAAAAAAAATGGGAACACAAGATCTGTTGGCGTTAAGCCGTGCCACGGGGCATGTTCAAGCGGATCATAAATATGCGACCAGCTGCCGGGATTGTTCACCAATATCATCAGGCAAACGGTGGCGCCGCGAAAAACATCAAGGGAGTAAAAGCGTTGGTTCACTGGTTGAGTGTTTACTGGTTTATTGGGATGAAGATAGTTTAATGATTGGAAATGGGTCAGGGAGTTAAAGATCTGTAGTGCATTTGTTTGAAATGGAGAAGGGTTTTCCGCGTTTTAATGATAGAAAAAAACGATAATTTTTTGGTGTTTTTCTCTTGGTCTTGCTTGGAATGAGATACTATATTTATCATGATTAATTAATCAAGCCCTATGATAGCTAATAGGTGTCGGGCCACGATTAGGCAGTGGCAGCAACCACAGAACTGCGGCACGACTATGCTCTCATTCGTATAATCGGCGGA
>DASVNY010000346.1:0-6198 GCA_036383615.1 Chitinophagaceae bacterium | reverse complement strand
GAACCACTACAACCACTGGCTGAAAAATTGGGCGGAAGTATAACTGTAGTATCCGACAATGACAGCCGCATTACGGTAGCCCTTAGTTTCTTTAACGGATTGAGAGCTGCATAACCCTTTTACACTGCCACCGAACTTTTGTTGTATTTATTCCGGTACTCGAGCGGAGAAAGACCCGTTATTTTTCTAAAAATGGTTCTGAAGGCTTTAGTATCGGAATAACCAACTTCATACATCACTTCATTGATGTTTTTTCGACTGGTCTCGAAATTTTTCTTGGCCGCTTCCATCTTCACCCGTTGAATATATTCCATCACTGTGTTGGCGGTTGCTTTTTTGAAACGTCGTTCAAGGTTTCTTCTTCCCAGTGCAAACATGGAGGCGAGCTGGTCAACCGTAATTTTTTCCTGGTAATTTTTTTCAATGAATTCCTGTGCCTGTTTCACCGGTTCATCATCATGTGACTTCTGGCCCTGGAAAATGATAAAGGGAGATTGACTGATACGGTCAATATCTATCATAAAAGCTTTGGATGTCATCACCGCCAGGTCGCGACCAGCAAATTTTTCGACCAGGTAAATGATAAGATTTAAAAATGAATAAGCGCCACCACTTGAATAGATGCCATCTTCTTCCACCATGATCCTGTCATCAACCACTTCTACTTCAGGAAACATTTTTCGAAACTCATTGGCGGCTACCCAATGTGTCGCACATTTTTTTCCATTCACTAAACCTGTTTGTGCCAGCAAAAAAGAACCAATACAAAAACTGGCGATCTCTGCTCCTTGTTTGTAATGTTTAACTAACCAGGGAACAAAGCCTGCATTTTGTTCCAGTGCCTGTGCCTGGTCACCATGCATAGCAGGTATGATGATAAGATCTGTTTTTGCAACCTCATCGATCAGCACATCGGGATTGATGGTATAACGCCCATTGCGCTGACTGATCTCTCTTGACAATCCTACTAACTGAATTTTAAAAACAGGAGGGCGGCCTGTTCTTTCACAAAAATTATTGGCTTCGGAAAATATCTGGTGCGTGCCATCAATATTTGGCAGGCTGGTATGTCCTAATGGTACAAGAATTGAAATGTGTTTCATTGTTTGGTTTTTGGCAGTGTCTAATTTGAGTTTCCCGCAGATTTTCGCCGATTTGATCGCAGATCACGCAGATTATATCTGCGAATTCTGCGTAAGCTGCGGGAGAAAATTTTCAAAGAAGAACACACCTGGTTTTTGCGATCGTTTAGGAGTATAAAAATAAATAAGTTGGCTGTCGCAACCAACCCCTCAGATTGCCGTATTTGCACCTCAACAGATCAAAACGGGCATTCTACTTTTACAATGAGCTTTAAAAACCTCAAAAATGAAAGAAACTAAGCAGGAGATCACTCTAAATAACCTCATGGAGGAATTTGACAAAAGCACCCATTCGTTGCTTTCAACCATTAGCCTTTTTTCGAAGGAGCAATTCAACACTATTCCTTTTGAAGGTAGTTGGACGGCGGGCCAGGTTTGTGAACATTTATTCAAAGCTGAGGCAGGGTATCCGGGATTGTTGTCAGGAAGTAAAATGCCAACTGATCGGCCGGTCGATGAAAAAATGGCGATCGTTCAATCTGTTTTTCTTGATTTCACGGCTAAGTTTCAATCGCCTGAATTTATTATTCCTTCTGATACAGTAAAGGACAACGCAGCTATGCTGGAAGCATTTAAGAATAATAGGGAAGATGTGAGAAGAGTGATCAACAGCATTGATATGTCTGAAACCTGTACTGATTTTGCTCTCCCGCAAATGGGTCAGCTTACAGGGTATGAGTGGATCTGTTTTCTTACCTGTCATTCCATTAGGCATACAAGGCAATTGAATAATATTTATGCAGCTTTAAATAAACAATAGTATGAGAAAGATCATTGTGTCGATGATGGTATCCACTGATGGTTTTATAGAAGATGGAAAGAAACAAATAGACTGGCATATATGGGACCGGGAGATGGAAGCCTATATGATCAACTTTTTTGAACGGATTGACCTGATGCTTTTTGGTCGTGTTAACTGGGAGTTGATGGCAGGATATTGGCCCACAGAACAGGGTAAAAAAGATGAGCCCCGCATTGCAGAACGAATGAATAAGCTTGATAAGATCGTTTTTTCAAGAACCTTAATCGAAGCCAATTGGGAAAACTCTACACTGCTAAAGGAACTTGATGCCGGTTTTATCAGGGAACTAAAAAAGCAACCGGGAAAAGACATGGTGATATTTGGCGGCGCTAATATCGTCAACAGTTTTAGAAAGCTTGACCTTATTGATGAATACCAATTGATCGTTAACCCGGTTTTGCTGGGCAATGGCACCCCTTTGTTTGGGCCGGCGGAAGAAAGAGGAACATTAAAGTTAGTAAGCGCCACTTCTTTTAAATGCGGAAATGTTATTCTTCATTATCATAAATAAGCATCATCCGTCAATATTTACTGGCCTCAGTTTTGAAGAGGTCTTAAACTATCTTTTTCACTTAAAACACAGGTTATGGCAACGAAAATATTTGTAAATCTCCCGGTAAAGGACCTTCAAAGATCTATTGAGTTCTTTAGTCATCTCGGTTTTTCTTTTAACCTCCAGTTCACCGATGATAAAGCCGCTTGTTTGGTGATCAACGAAGGCAGCATTTATGCAATGCTGATCACAGAAGAATTTTTCAGGACCTTCACCAAGAAACCGATCAGTGATGCTAAAAAAAATACAGAAGTATTGATCGCATTAGATGCGGAGAGCCGTAAAGAAGTGGATACGATGATCAGAAAAGCGATTGAAGCAGGCGGATCAACATATATGGATGCGCAGGATCATGGCTGGATGTATGGTCATAGTTTTGCTGATCTTGATGGGCACCAGTGGGAAGTGTTATATATGGATGAAGCAGCTATTCCGCAGGGATAAGATTCCTAAAACAAACAATAGCATTTATGCAAAGAATGTCGAAGATCGCCAAAGACATTGATGAGTATATCAATGGTTTTTCCGGTGATACAAAAGATAGGCTTAGTAAAATAAGAACTATTATTCAAAAGGCGGCCCCTAAGGCAACGGAAAAGATCAGTTATGCCATTCCCACTTTTTTCTATGGCGGTAACCTTGTTCATTTTGCTGCTTATAAAAATCATATTGGTTTTTACCCGGGCGCCGGTGGGATAGAGGCATTTCAAAAAGAGTTGGGTGCTTATGAAACATCAAAGGGAACTGTTCAGTTTCCGCATGATAAACCGCTCCCTGCAGGCTTGATCACCCAGATAGTGAAATTCCGTGTGCTGCAAAACAAGGAGAAAGCAGAAATAAAAAAACCGGTAAAAAAAGCTGCTTCAGCCAAAGCAAAAAAACCAACCGATGATGAACTGGTGAAAGCATGGATGGCTGTGCTGTCTCCTGCTGTAAGAAAAGAAATTGAGGCGGTGAGAAAGATCATTAAAGCAGCAAGTGACAAACTTAATGAACGCATTAAATGGAATGCACCAAGCTATTATTATAAAGAAGATATACTCACTTTTGGCCCCTACAAAAAAGATAAGATACTATTGGTCTTTCACCACCCGGCTGTTGTGAAAGTGAAATCAGGTTTATTGGAGGGCAACTTTCCGGGCAGAAGATTGTTGTACCTTAAAAATGCAGGTGAGGCAGAGAAAAATAAAAAGGAACTTACCCGTATCATCAAAGAAATAATAACCATTATTGAAAAAGCTAAATAGTGAATTATGACAAACAATCCATTATTAAGGGTGCAGCCACTCAATACGGATCTTGCTGCGTTTATGTTGCGACTCATCATTGGAGGGCTCTTCATTTATCATGGTTATATGAAAATCGATCACTATGACCAGATACTTCCGATGTTTGGTGATATCATTGGCATCGGCTCTAAGCTTTCTTTCAACCTGGTGATCTTTGCAGAATTTTTTTGCGGCATACTGGTAACGATCGGTTTGTTCACCCGCCTTACTGTTATCCCGATCCTTATTACAATGTTGGTGGCTTATTTTATTGCGCACAAAAAAGATCCTTTCCTGAGCAAAGAGCTTGTCTTTGCATTTATGACATTGTCGTTGGTGATATTCGTTTTAGGAAGCGGTCGCTACTCTTTAGATTATTTGATATTCGGAAGAAGAAATAAATGATATATGCAAAGGACAAACCTCAGGTAGGTTTGTCCTTTGTATTTCTTACCAACCCTACACCGGCAAAAAAGAAAACAGCTCCTAATATTCCATAGATTGCTATTTCTTTAATATTCCTGGTGCCTTGGCCACCATTGAGGAATTGAACGGCAGCAATGATAAGCCCGGCTACGCCCATCAGGGATAGAATTATGCCTAATACTCTTTTTTCCATAGCTTTTTTAATATCCCTTTTCCAAATAGGATACCAAAAATAAAAAGCTGATAATGATAGGGTAAGACTTGTTGCAAAAACGCTACAAGTATTTTTTTTGGATTCCAGTTCCTATATTTATTGTTTTAATCATTATGAGCCACCCTATCAAATTATTCTGTGCCCTTGTACTTTTTCTTATTTCGTTTTCTGCTGCCGGGCAAATGCAGGTTTGTGTTGATCCTCTTCCATCCGAACAACACACAACAACAGATGGACAGTTTGGTGTTTATTACCATGAATACAAATGGACTAATGGCAGCAGCATTTCAATAAAGTTTTTTGGCGGAACAGAATATGTGAGAAATCAAATCATGAATGTGGTAAGAACATGGGAGCAATACGCCAACCTTAGCTTCAACTTCGTAAGTTCAGGCCCTGCTGATATTCGCATTGCCTTTAATGAACAACAGGGTGCCTGGTCAAAGATCGGAACGATGGCATTGCAGGTGCCACAGTCACAGCCCACCATGAATTTTGGTTGGTTCAACAATTCAACTCCAGCGATGGAGATACAACGAACAGCATTGCATGAATTTGGTCATGCTATCGGTTTATTGCACGAACATCAAAATCCTGTAAGTCCCATTAAGTGGAATTATCAAAAAGCCTATGCCTATTATATGCAGGTGCTGGGCTGGAACAAGGCTACTGTCGATAATAATATTTTTGATCGCTATAGTATTACTCAATCCAATAACGATTTTGATGCGCAGTCTATCATGATCTATCCTATTCCCGCTGAACTTACCATGGATGGTTTTTCAGTTGGCTGGAACACTTCCTTATCACAAAAGGATAAGGCACTGATCGCCCAGCTTTATCCAAAGAATACAAGGTATGAACCGGTGACCACGGCCACTACCACCACTGCTGCACAGGCTGTTTTCAGTAATATCCGTATTGAGTACAATGCTTTCCGGGATAATAAAAAGGGAATGATCATTCGTACTCATCTTTCTGTTTTAAATGCGGTGAATAAGAAGAATAAACTCATCGCCTATATTTTCTGGAATAATGATGAACATATGAGTGGCAGTCCCGGAAGCAGCTACACAACAGATAAAGGGCAGCTGGCTGCATGGATGGAACTGAGACCTGCCTATCAAAAGACGGTATATGATCAACTGGAACTTTTCTTTCCTTATGAAGCTTTAAATATTGAGCAGGGGGAGTTCAAACTAAAATTATCGCTTCATTTACTGGATGAAAGTGGCAAACAGTTAACAGCAAGCGGTAAGTATTTTTTTACCTACCAGAATGGCCCGGTATGCACAAATTTTCAAACCCTGTCTGTTCGTGTGAATGCTGATAACAATGAGCGGCGTATTTATTTCGCTCCACAGTTTGTTTTAAAATATGCCAAACAAAAAGCAAGCAGGATCAAGATCTACTTTTTTCATCCTGATGGAACACCGGTTAAAGCACAAACCGGATCGGGTTACCAAACCGAGTTCGGGACCGTTTATACCTGGGCAAGGATCGATCCGGGTTATGAAGAAACTTTTTATAACTACAACCCGCAGCAGCCATTCAGTATTTACCTGCCTTATGATGAGTTGTCGTTACAGCCGGGAGTGAATAATTTCAAATTCAAAATATATATCTCCGATGAGGAAGGACTGAGCTATGCCGGTTGCGACAGCGAAATGATGAGCTTCAGCCTCACCAAATATTGAACAAAATTATTCTGAAAGCTCCTTTACATTTTGCAGTGCTTTGGGCCAGATGTTGACGAACATTTCCTTAAATTCTTCAGTGATATCCATGTCCAT
>DASVNY010000345.1:0-2045 GCA_036383615.1 Chitinophagaceae bacterium | reverse complement strand
AGCAAGAATGCCAACTGAAAAGAAAATGATAACCAAGCTATTAAACATGATCCAGCCCCAACTCCCGATACCGTAAGCACGCATATCAAGCGCGCTTCCTATACCCATTATGCCTCTTACAAGCAACCAAAATCCCACAATAATCGGAAGCAGCATCATAGTTATTGTTGGGTAGGTAAACAAATAACTACCTATAGCTAAATCAATCAGTCCACTTGCCAGCAGCCATCCCCAGCGTTCAATATGCCGGATACTTATCATTGCAAAAACAGTTTCAAAAAGGCCGGTCATCATCATTCCTGCGGCAAACGTAATACTAAGTGAAAGATACGACTGCAGCGGCGATAGAATCACCCAAAACCCAAGAACACAAAGCAGGATACCAGATAACAGCATCAATATCCAATATCTGGATGGGACAATTACCCTGTTATAAACTACAGCTTCCATAGTTTGATATTTTTTGCGGCGTTTGATCAAAGAAGAAGTTGCACCCGTACAATCAAAGTACAGGCGCAACGCGGTTGATCAGTCAATGTTAATTTTCTTTTTCTCTGCAACAGCAGGGGTTGTTTTACGAATATCAATAGTCAGCAACCCGTTCTTGTAATTTGCTTTAATGTGGTCACCATCCACATCTTCGGGTAAGTTGAAGCTTCGGGTAAAGGAACTGCTTGAAAATTCTTTGCGGGTGTAATTCTCTTTTTCCTCATTATGTTCCTCGCTGGTTTCGGCGCTGATAGTCAGCAAACCATTTTCAATACCGATATTGAAATCATCTTTCTTGAAACCCGGGGCGGCAACTTCAAGTTCATAATTCTCTTTCTTATCACGGATGTTTACCGCCGGCAATAGCTCCCGATTGAAGAAAGGATGATTAAAGAAATTGTCGTTGTTCCAGAAATCCTCCATCATTGAACGCAATGAGGGGATGTTGTTTGATTTTACTAATGTTGACATAGCGTTGTATATTTAAGTTTATGGTTCAAAATTCGGAATGGATTATTCAAACTCACATGACCGTGCTCACAATGAGTTATGATTGTGAGCATTAAATGCAAGCTATATTTAACCATTCATGTTTAAAGTCAAGTTCAGTCATGACAATGGTCATTTATAATGAGGACTGAGATGTGAATATTTGTGTAATCAAATCAGTTACTTAAAAATTCAATCCATTATCATGAAAACTATCCTCGCACTCACCGATTTTTCCGATAATTCATCAAACGCTGCAAATTCTGCTGTACTACTGGCAGGTAAATTGCATGCCAACGTACTTTTGTATCATAACTATGAAACCATACCGGTAGCGTCCACTTTTTCAGGAGGTCCCTACGTAGAAGAAGAGTTTTTTTTAGCCACTACCGAAATAAAGAAAAAACTTGATCATCAATTAAATACACTGCAATACATTGCAGATGGGATTGATAAAACCGAACGAAAGCCAACACTTAAAGGCTTAAGCGGTGACGGTAACCTGAAAGATAATCTCAAACAAATACTTGATGAAAACCAAATTGTGTTTATAACGATGGGCGCCCCATCAGGTACCTCTATCGAACACTTGTTTTTCGGCAGCGAAACCAATAAAATAATTCAACATACACAACGCCCGGTGTTGGTTGTACCAGCCAGTACCAGTATTACCGATATTAAAAAGGTAGTGTTCGCGACAACCTTCGATGAAGCGGATATTGCGCCACTCCATTTCTTAATTGGCCTGGGAAAGATCTTTAAGTTCAGTATTGAAGTAGTACATGTAAACCAGCCGGTAAAAGATAAAAAACAGCAAATTGAAAAGGAAGAAGCTTTCCAAAAACATATTGCCAAATTCGGGTACGACGATATTTCGTTTAAGGACCTCGGAGGCCGCGAAGTTGCGGACCGGCTACACCGTCATTGCGCTGAAGAAAAACCTGATCTCCTCGCGGTAGTTCATCACCAACATTCTTTTTTCAGGCGCTATTTTGAACATAGCACTACCAAAGAAGCTCTTAGCGACCTAAAATTGCCGCTGTTCATTTTCCCGACTATTATTTAAA
>DASVNY010000344.1:0-4233 GCA_036383615.1 Chitinophagaceae bacterium | reverse complement strand
CTTTTTGCAGTAACGCTGCAGTCTTATAAGGCAGGTCAACATCATCATCAGACAACATCGGCAAACTGTGCGGTTGTTGCAGGATCACTGAAACATTATTTTGTTTCAGCAGATCAGCCACCTGCCAGCTATCCGTTCCGCCAACGATCACGAGATCAAAGCCAAATTCCTTTACAAAATCAAGTGCTGCCAAAATTTGTTTTACTGTGCTGGCATGTGCATACATCTTTTGCTTTTTATCAAACAAACCTTTTACTGCTTCAAATTTCAGGTTGGTTTCTTCGTGTGTAGGTGAAGCGAGATAAGCTTTTGCTTCGCGGAAGAACGTTTTTAATTGCTCTATTTTGTCAAGACCTTCTTTTACCGGGTCAGTTTGTTGTGCTCCGGCATTAGGACCAAAATTGCCACCGCCGCCGCCAAATCCGCCAAAACGGGGGCGAGCCAGCATGGTAGGCATGTAAACATGAAGTCCGTTGTCGCTTGCATAGGCGGCATCTTCCCAGTTCCATGCATCCAACTGCACAACAGATGATGTGCCCGCGACAAAATTTCCCTGTGGAACAACATTAGCGAGCAACACACCATTTGAGCGCAAAGTGTTGATCACTTTTGAATCGGTATTGTAAGCAATTAATGCTCTCACGTTTGGATTCATATCACCCAATTCACGGGAGTCATTTGAGGCACGAACAGCGGATATTTCCACCAAACCAAGATTGCTGGTGGGCAATATCAAACCGGGATAAACATGTTTTCCTTTTGCATCCGTTACCTGTGCGCCTGATGGAATGCTGATATTGGCCCCTACTTCAGCGATCTTGCCATCAACAATTTTGATGGTTCCATTCTCGACCACTTTTCCATTGCCAATGTGAATGGTCGCGTTACTGATATAAGCCGTTCCTTTATGCGGCGGTGTGGGCAACACCGTTTCCTGCGCATTGGCTGCCAAAACAAAACAGGCAGATATGGCTAAAAATATTTTTTTCATTTTACTAAGTTTAAATGTTTGCAAGTTTCATGAGTTAGTCTGAATCAATGGTGAGCAATCCATGGCTATGCGCATGGTCGCTGCAAGTATGCATGATCTGGTAAGTAGGCTGAGCCGGTATCACCGGTGCACCGCTTCTTTTTTCTCCATTCATTTTTCTGACCAGTCTCAATCTTTCAGCATCAACCTGTTTTTGCATTTGCTCATCTTTCTGACGATCGAAATAGATCGTTCCATCAACGATCGTGTATAAAGACTTGGCATAAATGCTCAGTGGATTATCGCTCCACACAACAACGTCGGCATCCTTACCTACTTTCAGGCTTCCTACTTTATCATCTACATGCAACATCTTGGCAGGATTCAATGTAACCATCTTAAAGGCATCTTCTTCGGATACGCCGCCATATTTTACGATCTTGGCTGCTTCCTGGTTCAATCTTCTCGCCATTTCAGCATCATCTGAATTGATAGCTACATTCAAACCAACATTGTGCATGATCGCTGCATTATAAGGGATGGCATCCTGCACTTCCATTTTATAGGCCCACCAGTCAGAGAAAGTAGAAGCGTTTGAGCCATGCGCTTTCATTTTATCAGCCACTTTGTAGCCTTCGAGGATATGCGTGAAAGTATTTACCGTATAACCCATTCTATTAGCTACTTCCATCGCAGAATTGATCTCACTTTGCACATAAGAGTGACAAGTGATAAATCTTTTCTTTTCCAGTATCTCTACCAACGCATCCAATTCAAGATCACGACGTGGCGCGATCAATGATGCGGTTGATTTCTTTTCTTTTACCAGTTTATCTTTTGCTGCATTGTATTCTTTCCATGCTTTCTGGTAATCTTTTGCTCTTGTGAAAGCATCTACGAGCACCTGCTCCACTCCCATTCTTGTATCGGGGTAACGAGCATTGCCTTGCGTAGAAGAAGAGCGTTTTACGTTTTCACCCAACGCAAATTTTATCTGGCCATCCCATCCTTTGAATTTGAGATCATCATCATTAGCGCCCCAGCGAAGTTTGATCAGCTGTGTTTGTCCACCGATCACATTGGCAGAACCATGCAGGATATGAGAAGAAGTGACACCCCCGCTTAGCTGGCGATAGATATTGATATCATCAGGGTTCAGGTTATCAGCAATACGAACTTCGGATGTTACACTCTGCGCTCCTTCATTGATGGAAGCAGCTGCAATATGTGAGTGCTCATCGATAACACCCGGGCTAACGTGTTTGCCTGTTCCATCGATAACCCTTGCTGTTGCATCAGAAAGATTTTTGCCAACAGCAGCGATCTTGCCATTCTTCAGCAATACATCTGTGTTTTGCAACACACCTTCTTTTTCATTGGTCCAAACGGTTGCATTTTTAATAAGAATAGTTTCCTGTTTGGGTTGCTGGCTTTCTTCCCAACCAAAAGGCAGGAATGGATACGTTACTTTACCGGCAACACTGGTTTCTTTTCTTTTAGCTGTATCAGGAACCGGAGTAGCAGCTTTTACAAAAGTGGCTGTCCATGTCAATGAATTACCTAATGAGTCTGTACCTGTTCCGTTCCACTCGGTGCCACCATTACTTAAACCACTCAGGCGTGTTGCAGTAGCGGGCAATTCCTGCGTTGCACCGGCACCACCTCTTCCGCCAAATCCTCCAAAACCACCACCGGGTCTTCCATCAGGTTGTCCTTCTCCTGTCGGTGGACGCTGACGGCGAACGATCGGGGCATAATTCAATTTCACTTGTTTGCCATCATGTGTGAATCTCGCATTCAATGTATCTTTTCCATACATCGTAGCAGAGCTACCGGTTTTTACATCCAGTGTATATTTTTCTGTGCCGGCAGAACCATTAATAGTAAGGTTCCATGTGCCGGCAATATTCGCGGGATCTTCTTTCAGGTTATACTTGATCCCCTGCACCCAGTTTTGAAGTATCGTTGTCTTTTCACTAAAGATCGGGCCTGTAGTGATCAGCAGGTTGGCGATCTTACCTGCTTCAATGCTTCCTACTTTATCATATACTCCCAAAAGAGTAGCAGGAGCTTTTGTCAATGCCTCCATTGCTTTGCCTTCTGACAAACCATACTCCATTGCTTTGCGGAGATTGGCCCAGAATTGTGAGGGGCTGCGGAGATCAGAAGTCGTTAAGCAGAAATTAATTCCTGCTTTTTCAAAAGCGGATGCAAGAGTGGGCGCCAATTCCCAATGTTTCATATCCGTCAATGAAACAAATCTTGCATCGTTGGGATCTTCTACATCCTGTGCCTGCGGATAGTTCAACGGAAGAATGAAAGACGCATTGGTCGATTTCATTTCCTTGACACGCTGGTATTCATTTTGCCCCGCTTTGATGATATACTGAACACCAAACTCATCACCAATGCGATCGGCTCTTAGATCGTTCCACTTATCGTTGGCTTCAAATATTTGCGGCAGGTCCTGCTCTTCGTTCCATGCTTTTAATGTAAGGTTCAGGCCCTCTGTTGCTGGTTTTGTTTTATACCACTGTGCATCGAGATAAGATTGACGTAGCAATGCTATCGAACCCATCATCGAACTTGGGTAACCCTGTGTTGAGGTTCCTTTGCTGAATGAATAATGAGCAGAGGCTCTTTCTTTGATGATCACCAAATTTTCTTTGGCATCAGCAAGGCTTACAAAAGCACCCGTGCCACGGGCAATACCATCTCTCATATGAGATAAGACAGCGCCAAAGCCGGCATCACGCAAAGGTTTTGCTTTCGCGTCATCAACGGCAAACACCCTGTACGCATCAACATCAGTTTTAATGGCCTGGTTCCAGCCATAAGCTCCTTTTGCATTGCTTTCTATTTGTTGCTGGCCAAAACCGCCACCGCCACCACCTGGACCACCTTGTCCGGGAGCACGCTGAGGTAATGATGTTCCATAGTCAGCATAGATATCAATAAAAGAAGGATAAATGTATTTACCCTTACAATCGCTCTCCACGGCGCCGGCAGGCGTTTTGATATTGTTGCCAACAGCAACAATTTTTCCATCCTTGATCACAAGGGTGGCGCCGGTCAATGTGGTCGTTGCATCTTTTACTATCGTAGCGTTGATGAAAGCATAATGGCCATGTCGTGGATCGGCTACGCCATTTTCGGGAAATGTTACCTGGGCTGATAGGTATGTTGTTGCCATTGAGAAAGCAACCAACAGGACCAACCCATGCAGAGATCGGGTTTTTCTCATTTTCAGTTAATTTTTTGAA
>DASVNY010000343.1:0-2624 GCA_036383615.1 Chitinophagaceae bacterium | reverse complement strand
ATTTGCATATTTTCGGGATCACTATTGAAGAGCTTCCCGAAATGCTTTTACCTCATGAGATTCAATTTCTACCTCGATGAGTCTTCCCCTCTCAACCACTTCCCGCGACGTGTCTCGCCCAGCACGCTGCACTGTTCAAAGATTTTACATAGCGGACACGTCGCTGTGCGAAATCTACCCTCTGTCTTTTACAACATTTAGACAAACCATGTGTTCGGTGCTTACTGTTTATGAATAGGCATAAACAGTGACGGGACGTTGGGTTTGCCGCCGAGTCGGGCCATTAAATTCTTTTGAATTGCAGATGCTGCCGGCCCCGACATCGGCTTAAAAACTTTATAGAGGAGAAAGACTCGGCGAGGAAGAAAAATATAATAGCAGCCTTATAGTATTGTGCCAGTCCCGGGCACAAATCTCATCAGAAATGATGGGGTTTTGTTTTTAGTGGCAGTGGCACTTATTTTTTATCATCTAAAACAACCTGCTTTTTTCTCCGTATCAAGAGGTAATTGACAACCGTCATCGTAAGCATTGGAAGAAATATGATCATGAAGAAAATGAAATAAGAAACTGAAGCCTGCTGATTTGTTTTTACGGCTACTAACACTCCATTGCCTATCTGCCCTTCGGAAAAAATAAAATTGTTGGTGAAGTTCCAGCCGATATGGATCCCGATAGGTATATACAATGAAAATGTTTTTGCGTAGCCGTAGCCATATAATAACCCGATAAGCCCGGTAATAAGAAAGACAGTTATCATCGGAGTCGTATTTCCGAGGACCTCGTATGTAAACCAATGATAGATACCGAAAGCAATAGCTGAAATAATGATGCCTTTCAGCATTCCTGTCCGTTTTATCAGAATGTAAAGAATAACCCCGCGAAATATCAGCTCTTCAAACAAAACAGACTTGATGTTCCACCACAACCCTTCTGCCAGCAATCTCAAGGTAAAATCCGGGTTCAGTTCCCAGCGTTCACCCAAACACATTCGTATTAAAAACCCAGAACCGGCACAGCAACCTGTTACGATAAAGAATAAACCAAGGTCAAAAATTCTTTGACGGGTTGGTTTTAAACCCAACACCGAAAGATCCTTTTTTTCAATCACCCATATTAGCAGCCAGGAAATGGCAAGCTGAACAATAATTCCAACCATAAAGAATTCGATTAATAATGAGGGAATCGATCAGGACCTTTTTCTCCAGGTAAAAAGCAGCGCGACAGTAATAACAACTACCACCAATGCAGATAAGATCAATAGTTCAAAACTTGTTTCAGGGAATTTGCTTGACTGTGCAATGAATGCCCAACAGGCGAGGAACACAAATAATACGATCCCTATAGACAAGATCAATTTTTGGCCATGAGTCATTCGGGGCCCGATTTTTTTAGCCGTTTGCTCCTGCCCGATCGTTTCAAAAGAAATACCCAGTATCCCGGCCAATGTTTTTAAGGTATAGCTTCGGGGTTCGATCTCTCCATTCTCGATACGCTGAATGGAACGTATGCTGATATTCGAAAGTTCGGAGAGTTTTTTTTGGGTATAACCTTTTGCCGCCCTGCCATCTTTAATAAGCGATGCTATCATTTTTTTCCTGTTTGCTTTCATGGCAAAATTATCCCTGCGGCTAAAGTTAATCGAATATTTGACCCGTCATTCAGGCGTCATTAGTGTGACAAATCAATTGAAAACCTGTCATTTGAAGATCCTGCATGAATTTTCGCTGAAAATCTCAGCTTATTAGTGAAGAACGTAACGCTTCAACCTCCCGGCTATCGATAAAGTTATTTGAATAGCTTTCCTCCGATCCGGCAAAAGCCGGGTGAATGAATTGCATATCACTTCTCTTTTTTCCCCGCAAGGAAGAATGAAACTCGGTGCAACCGGTTTTATCCGCCAGCATTTTTACATTCTCTTTTCTTACACCACTACCCGGCATGATAATGATCCGCTCATCGGCCAGCTTATTCAATTCAGCGATCATCTCCACACCATCGGGAGCTGCGGGCTGTTGTCCTGAAGTAAGTATCCTTTCACAACCCATTTCAATTAATTGTTCCAACGCCACAAAGGGGTCTTTGCAACGATCAAAGGCCCGGTGAAAAGTAACACCTAAAGGATAAGCTGCTTCTACCAGCTTTGCATTACGGTTTATATCGATCGTTCCATCTGCATTCAGCATACCGATAACTACACCATCACAACCCAATTCTTTGCAAAGCTTCACTTCTTTCAGCATGATGCTAAATTCTTCATCTGTATATAAAAAATCACCGCCTCTCGGGCGGATGATCGGGTATAACGCTACTGTAAAAGCTTCACGGCATTGTTTGATGGTTCCGAATGATGGAGTAGTTCCGCCTTCGGCCAGGTTGGCACATAACTCGATCCTGTCAGCGCCACCTTCTACTGCAGACTTAGTGGTATTAAAATCAGATGTAGCTATCTCGATGATATACTTATTGCTGCTCACTAAAAATACTTTTTGCGTCAACTAATTCATCTTTATCATTTGTCCGGATCGCAAAATTGAATCCTTTATGAATAGAGAATGCGCCAACTTCTCCTTTTTTATTCAATGCAAGAAATGCAACCTGTATCTCTTTTACTTTTTCACCTT
>DASVNY010000342.1:0-12716 GCA_036383615.1 Chitinophagaceae bacterium | reverse complement strand
CAAACAAAGCCATTGCGGCCATCGTTGTGCGGATATAAGCGCCATCATCACCGTTCCATTTTAAAAGATTACGCGTGGCTTTGTATAAAAAAAGTCTTGATGCATCGATATGCTTTCCAAAAGCTCTTCTTTCAAAATATTCATAGAGACCAACGCCTGCATGTGCTGTGCAGGAACCGATGCTACCCTGGTCCTCGATAGGGGAGCACCAGGCTGTAAGATCAACTTTTGAAGACGAAGCGGCTTTTTTCGCGACAGGGGATCTTTTTGCTGCCGATACTTTCAACTTGTTTAATATATCAGCAACAGGTTCTTTTACACCCCTGAGTTTTTGTCTTGATGAGATCGTATGTGAGTTGGGAGTTTGATCCCTGAAGTCAGGATAGTCTTTCAACCATCCTTTGCCTTTGAATTTTGTGAAGCTCATAGTTAAGGTTTTTAATGTTGGTTAATATGTTTGATGGCCATGCTGTTTTTGCAAACTGGTTTTTACGCCAGTTTTATTTTTGTGATCGCCGCAGTGACCGCATTGTTTACAGCGCCGCTCCCGGAATAGTATTTATTGATAAGGTCTGATACCAGGCCGGAAGCGATCGTATTGATCTTTTTGCCCATGACCTCGGCCGATATAATATAATCTCCATAAGTGGTGGTGTTGAATGCAAAGTCTTCTTCACGATTTCTTTGTTCACGGAAAGACGAGATATAGCTGGGATGAAGCTGGTAGTTCACCGCATAACTATCCCCGGGAATATTTTGTATGGAGATACGGATCTTGAAATGACGGGTTCCTTTATCATCGATATAGAGCGGATCGCCGTTTTCATTAGTTCTGAAAGCGATTTGTATCTCCGGCCTGTTATCGGGTTGATCTGATTTTGATTTAAGCATAGCATGAAAATGACTGGGTTAAACAATCTGGTCAGGAATTTCTTCGACTTCTGCCTCTGTATCTTTTATGGAAAGATTAAACTGCTGTAATAGCCGGTTGGTATCTGCTTTCGATTTCGCAATATTTTCCGCTTCAAAACATCTATCAAACTCATAGATCCCTTCCTGTATATTATTGTTTACAAGAGTGCTTAGTTCTTTTTGAACAGCGATCAATGCGGCTAATGAACCACCGGGTGCATTATCGGCAAGTGCCTGGTGAACCTGTGAGCGGAGAATGGCAAGATTCCTGATCAGTTTTTTCTGCCCCATCACTTTTTGCGTGATAGACTCCCGGCCATAGGCAAATTTGAGTATCCCGGAGCAAATACCTAATCCAATGCCGACGACTGACATAGCAGTAAGAGAGGAACTGCCTCCTGCTCCTGCATTTGCAATATTGTTGACGATAGGTACAATTCCATATCCGGCCATCAGGGTGAAGACCTCCTTGGTATAATCATAAGTATGAAAGAATATAAAGTTCCGCGACTTTTTAAGACCCGGAGCACAATTCAGGTATGGAATAATTGAATATTCCAGTTTTCTTTTGATGAGGAATTCTTCTTTCACAGCGCTTTTTTTTATTAAATGTTTGATTAAATAATGAGATAATCTTTCATCACTCCAAACTGCGCAAAAAGCTTATCCCATGCCGTAAGGTTGCGGCTGTCTTCACCGGTAGCTGCTTTTAAAGCTTTGTGCGATTCGGCGCCAAAAATTCCATCCAATGCTTTGTTGTAAGTACCTGCTTTACGGAGATATTGTTGCCAGATAAGGCCACTATCTTTTTGAATATTGCTTTTGAAAAACTGGGAAGGCGGGATTTCCAAATGAGGTTGATCTATAAAAGAAACCCAATCACCGCCCCAATCCATTCCCTGCTTGCTGCCCTCTTTTACATGTTTATAAAGATTGCTGTTGCCGAGGTAATTGTTGCCGTCAAAAATGCCAACGTCAAATGCAGTACAGGCAAGATAATTATGTCTTGATAATTTGACAAAGCCATCGAGGTTCGTTACAACGGAACCGGTTTTCACCCATGCGCCATTTTTGAATGTTCTTCCTTGTTTGAACAACAGGAATTGGTCAGCAGGAGTGCGGTGAGCCGAAACAAGTTTTGCCGAATGATTGGGAGGTAACTTGGCATTGATAGCATCAAGAATTGTTTGCAACCTGCTGCTGATATATGGATGCAGGTATTTAGGATCACGATCGTATTTCATAAAAAAAGGTTTACAAATAAAATATGATCATCGCTCCTGGTAAAAACCTTCACGGAACCCTTTTTTCATTATTCGTACCTGCACACGATCTTACTTTCAAAACTGTTTCTGTTGCAATAATTGGTTCGTTCTGCCTGGAACATAGGTGAAGGTTTTAAATGCGATGGCTATGATGCAATTTCCAACCTGGATGAGCGAAACCCAATACCGTTTTTTTAGTATTTTTTATTTCAGTTGATAATTATACTGAGGTGAAAGTTTATCAAGGGAGGGATAATGTAGTTGAAAGAAGGACAACAAAAGAACCTGTCGTTTAACCAGTGATTAATCACCGACGACAGGTTCATTTGGAAAAAGCACTAAAAAGGTTCAATGGTTAACAGCTCGGTGTAAAGGTGAGGTATTCAGATTCGAAAAACAACGGGTTAAAAACGGTTTTTTATACCGTTTTTTAACGGTTTTTTGTACCGTTTTTAAACGGTATTTTAAAAGCAAATTTGTTTTTGAGTAATGGTTATCATTATCTTGTAATCACAATCACCAAACTCTATAGATCATGGCAAACCAACCTATTTCAGTAGTAACAGCAAGGGAAATGATACAGGAATATATAACGTATATGACAAATCACGAGATAGATATGGGAGCCCAAACCCATAATGTAGGTTTTGGCAGTGCTGCTCTGTTGCAATGGATGCATGATGTGGAACCTTATACCGATGAATTCAGGATATGTATGGGTGTTTACAATGCAGGTCCTTACCAGGGCCGTATAACTACTATTATATGGCCTTATAATAGCGGATCACCGGCGATCGATGAAAACGAAAAGGAAATAGAACCATTTAATGAGGGGGACCTGGAGCCATGACGCCTGTACAAGTTTTAAGGGCTGTCTATATAGCAGTCCTGTTGCTAAGTACAGTGATAGCATTTCTTTATTTTAAATGGCTTAAAGCTAAACAGCTTGCTTTATTTGCACCTTATTTATTGTATGTATTTGCCCAGGAATTTATACTAATTTATTTTCGGGAGTTGTTTTTTACCCCTGATCAGAGAAATCATATTGTATATAGTGTGCACAGGCTGATCACCGTCATTTTTTTTTGTTTTATCTATTACCGGCTTATTATTCTTAAAACAGTCAGGCCATATATCGCGATACTAGCTATCGTTTTCACATTGGCCTTCGTTATAACTTTTGGATTTCTGGACTCTATCTTCAATGATAATAATAAGTATTTAGGACTTGCCAGGGCATTTATAATAACGATCTATGGGCTGTTATTCTTATTCTCCTATTTTAATCTTGATAACAGGGCGCAGGAAAAGCACTGGTCCCCGTGGTTATGGATCACTATCGGGATCGTTGTTTTTTATCCTGTCATCAGTATTTCTCAAATGTTCCAGATGTATTTATATAAACAGGGCGCTACCATATATGGTTTCAAGCTCTACAATATGATCCCGCAACTAATGAGTATTTTCATGTACAGTTGCTTTTGTTATGCCTTTTATCTATGCAAAAAGAGAAGTTAGATATCATACTGGGGATTGTTTTTTCCAGCCTGTTCGTACTGATGCTGATGGGCGCCATCATCCTGCTTTTTCGTATCTACCTGAAAAGAAAGAATACTTTATTGCTCGAGAAAGAAAGAATGAGCCGGGAGTTTGAAAGGACATTGCTCCGCTCCAAACTGGAAATACAGGAAGAAACTTTCTCTTATATCAGCCGCGAGATACATGATAATATCGGGCAGGTGCTTAGCATGGCACGGATCAATATCAACACGCTGAATGCTCCACAAGAGCAACAAAAGATCGACCTGCTCGATGAATTAGTAGGCAAGGCGATCACCGACCTTCGCGGCCTGAGTCATTTATTAAGTACCGACCAGGTAAGAAATGAAGGCTGGGTGAAAGCAGTAGAAAAACTTTTTAATGGTCTTGACCGGTCGGGTAAATATGAAACGCATTTACATATCGAGGGATCACTACCTGCACTGGGAGAAGATAAACCGATCATTCTTTTCCGGATCATACAGGAGATCATCAATAATATTATTAAACATGCGGAGGCTACCACCATCAGCCTGCAGGCTATTCAAAAAGATAGAAAAATTGTCTTAGCCATAAAAGATAACGGCAAAGGATTTGACGTTAACAGCGTTGCAAAAAGCGGCGCGGGTTTGAATAACCTTAGCTTCCGTTCAAAGATGATTGGAGCAACAATGGATATCAACAGTAAACCCGGAGAAGGCACAACAATCATTCTTGCGATCAATTGCGAAAACAATGAGTAAAGAGGTTACACAAATAGCATTGGTTGATGACCACAGCCTTTTGCGGGGAAGCCTGGCTTCGCTGATTAATTCTTTTGAAGGATTTAGTGTTTCTTTTGAAGCGGATAACGGGAAAGATTTTATCGCACAGCTTCAAAAATTCCCCGCACCCGATATTGTGCTGCTGGATATTACCATGCCGGAAATGAATGGCTTTGAAACAGCCGCCTGGATAAAAACGCATATGCCTTCGATCAGGGTGCTTGTGCTCAGTATGATGGATAATGAAACAGCGATCATCAGTATGCTGAAGAACGGCGTAAGAGGATATATTTTAAAAGACAGTAAACCCGCTGTTTTTAAACAAGCGCTTATTGATATCAGGGATATTGGATTTTTTATCAATGACCTTGTTAGCAATAAAATGCTCAGTTATATTTCAGGCAACAGGCAGGAAGATCAATCGGGTATCATCAGCGAGCTTAGCAGTAACGAACGGATTTTTCTCGTTCATTGTTGTAGTGATTTAGCCTATAAAGAGATCGCCATTGAAATGCGTTTGAGTACAAGAACCATCGAAGGTTACCGTGACGATCTTTTTAAAAAGCTGGATATTAATTCCCGTGTCGGGCTGGCTTTGTTTGCAGTGAAATACGGGTTGTATAAACTATAATTTCGTTTTCAGCCTTTCAACAATATCGTTTTTCCAGCTATTGAAATCGCCCTGCATGATATGTTGTCTTGCTTCAGTTACAAGCCACAGGTAAAAAGCAAGATTATGAATGCTCGCGATCGTCAGTCCCAGGATCTCTTTTGATTTCATCAGGTGACGTAAATAAGCTTTGCTGTAGTAATTGCTTACCTCGCAATCAAACCCATCGTCTAAAACAGAAAAATCCTTTTCCCATTTTTTATTATCAATGTTGATGACGCCTTTGGTTGTAAACAACATCGCATTTCTCCCGTTGCGGGTAGGCATCACGCAGTCAAACATGTCTATTCCCATTCCAATACATTCTAAAATATTCCAGGGAGTGCCAACACCCATCAGGTATCTTGGCTTATTTACAGGAAGATGATCACAGCACCAGTCACATATCTCGTACATCACATTCTCGGGTTCTCCCACACTCAAACCACCGATAGCATTACCGGTTGCATTTTTTGATGCAATGTATTCACAGGACTGTTTCCGCAGTTCTTTGAATGTGCCGCCCTGTACGATCGGGAAAAGATTTTGTGTGTAAGCATATTTATCCTGTGTTGAATGAAATTGTTTCCAGCAACGATCCAGCCAGCGATGAGTTAGTTCCATACTTGTTTTGGCATAAGTATGATCACTGCCACCGGGTGGGCATTCATCAAAAGCCATAATGATGTCACCACCGATGGATCGCTGGATGTCCATTACATTCTCGGGCGTAAACAAATGTTTTGATCCGTCGATATGTGATTGAAAAGTGACACCTTCTTCTTTTATTTTTCTTGTGCCCGCTAATGAAAACACCTGGTAGCCGCCGCTATCGGTAAGGATTGGTTTGTTCCAGTTATTGAACTTATGCAATCCCCCGGCTGTTTCCAGTACTTCCAGGCCCGGTCGCAAATACAAATGATATGTATTGCCCAGGATGATCTGGGCTTTTACATCTTTTACTAATTGTTGCTGAGTTACTGCTTTTACACTACCCACGGTTCCAACCGGCATAAAAATAGGAGTGAGTATTTCACCGTGATCGGTGCTGATCTTTCCCGCTCTTGCTTTTGATCCTTTATCGGTTGCCTCGAGATTGAACTGTAGTGCCGCCATAACGGGGCGCAAGGTAAAACAAGTATAGTTAATTAGTTTACTAGTGCTAAGTCAATATTTTGGTGACTTCTGCCCGAACCGGAGTTTCAGTAATCGCTTTATCCTAAACTAATAAACCAATAAACCAACTACCCAATCCCCGCTCGCAGCTTTTTCCATTATCTTGCAGCGGTGAAAATCACTTCCACGAAATATATTGTCAGCAGCGCCACGTATAAACAATGCCCGCCGGCAGATAGACCCGAATATGCATTTATCGGGCGCAGCAATGTGGGCAAATCATCTCTTATTAATATGCTGACCAATAAAAAGGGGTTGGCAAAGATCTCTGCCTCACCCGGAAAAACACAATTGATCAATCATTTCGAGATCATTTCTGCAGCCGCCAATGGAAAGGGGCCGGGCAATAAATGGTATCTCGTTGACCTGCCCGGTTATGGTTATGCGACCGTTTCGCAAAAAGCGAGAAATAACTGGTCGAACATGATCGAATCTTATATCCGGAAACGGGAGAACCTTGTTTGTTTATTTGTTTTAATAGATAGCCGTCGTGAGCCCCAGGCAATTGACCTTGAGTTTATCAACCAGCTGGGAGAATGGGAAGTGCCTTTTGTATTGGTCTTTACTAAAGCTGATAAGAATAAACCCGGTGCCACGGTGAGAAATGTGGACAATTTTATTAAGACCCTTTCCCAGAACTGGGAAGAACCCCCTCCTTATTTTGTTACCTCCGCTATTGATAAAACGGGCAGGGAATTGCTGTTGAATTATATCAGCGGGCTCAACGGGAGTTTTACGAGACTTTGATCGGGTTACCACGAAAGTGGTATTAGTTTGTTTCAAATTAAAGCCCTATTTTGCAACCCATTAAGCCATGGCGGTATGAAAACAATCTTATCCGAAAGGAACCTGGTGGTTCTGTTATTTGTAATGGTGCTGGTTACTTTTTCACTGGCTCATGAAGACACCAAAAAAATGGAGTTCCTTAACAATGCAGCTAATGTATCAGCTACTGCTGCTGGTAAAATTCAGTCTCCACAGATCAGGGACATTTCAACGCCCACTTCACTCACTGTTATCCCCGTCAAGTAACTAAAATACCTTTCAGGCGGTATCCCGTTATTTTCCCGTTTCAATAGTTTCGTTGAAAATAACCACCATGCGAAAAGCACTCTTATCGCTGCTATTCATTATTTCACTTACAGCATCAGCACAAAATGATACCGGCAAAACCGGTGTTCAAACCGATACGGTACAAACAAATGCAGGAGTTGGGCAAGACAATAGCGCCACTCCAAAAATTGATATCCGCCCCGCAGATGATGCTAATATCAGCAACATTCTCGCGTTAACGAAAGAGATCGAAAAAAGAAAAGCCAAACAAAAACGTGAGGCGTATATCCGTATCGGGATAGGCATACTGTTTCTTGTTATCCTTGTAATCGGGCTAATGCGCCGCAAAAAGAAATAGGGGAGAGGATATCGTTTACCGTTTTTCCCGGTATTGACAAAGAGGAGGGGGCCCGGTTAATTAACAGCTTTGTTAGCGCAACTGCTGCTGGCGAAAGCTTCTGGTTTTGCTTTGAAGGCAAAGCCCATTCCCAGGATATAACCCATCGCTTCTTTTAAAGCATCATTGCTTTTGAAGTGCGGATTAGTGTTGATGTCAGCATGAACTTCCATGTCCACATCATACACGGTAAACAGGTTGCACAATTCATAAGCGATCTCAATGCTTTTAGCCACTTCCATCAGCATTCTTTCTTTGATGGTGAACTGCTGGCGGGTTTTTTCATTGTGAATGAACATAAAACCACCATGGCCCTCACGCAAAAAGACAATGACCGTTGCAAATTCTGTTTCCTTACCCTTCACCTGTGAATCGGTGCCGATACAAACTTTTAGCCGGTAACCGGCGGCAGTTTCCCTTTTGATAGCAGCTTCTACTGCATGGATAATAGGGATTTCAATCGGGTCGCCATTAAATTTTCTCCATCTCATAGTAAAAGAGGTTTTCCCAAGTTATGGAAAAACCTCTTTACAGACAATAGGGCACGGATTAAAGTTCTGTTACCAGAACAGGATTAAGGCTTACTGTTTAATTAATTTATCGGTCCATTGTTGGTCTTCGTCAGTAAAACGTATCATATACATACCGTTGATAAGACGGCCCGCATTGATGATATTCGTACCATTACTCAGTTGTCCCTGGCTGATGGCGCGGCCACTCATGTCATGGATCACATAACTGAAATGGCTGCCGGGGCTTGTTACTTTTATACTGCTATTGCTAATAATATTTCCAAGTAACTGCGGTCTTGGTGCAGCGTTGGTTTGTTTTAATGTCACCACATTTGAGTAATAACGATGGCCATCATCAAATGATACGTTTATTCGGTATTGCGCAGCCGTAGTTACACCTGGCTTGTACATATAAGAACGGCTGTCATTCGCGGTTTGTATCAATGGAGTGAAATTTCTTCCATCAGTAGCTATTTCCACGATCTGCTCGATCACTTGTTCATCGGCAATGATATCCCAGTTAAGCTGGTGCTTATCGCCATTCAATTTACCACGAAGCTCCAGTTTATGCAGTGGCAATACACCACCGGCGGTGAATTTTCCATTCAGTGAATAAGAGCCAAGACTTGCATAGGAAGGAGCATACTGATTTCCTTTGCCCTCAACCCGCAGGTAATATTCTCCCGCATTAAGAACGGTGTCGATCACTGAGTTCAATAAAGTGCCGGGATTATAAGTATTCAGCAATGATTGCGAGCTGTTGTATAAACCTATCTGCAAGTCAAGGTTAGAACCAGAGTTGCCGGTACCTACATTATAAGGTACAGCGCTCAGCTCGAATCTTCCTACATCAGGTATAGTGAATTTGAAAGCATCCTGATCGCCTGATGTTTCCACTACACCATTCACGTTAAATATATTGCCGTTGAATGTCGTAAGCGTTGATTGGTTAAAGGCTGATTTATGATCATCGGTTCTGTAACCAAATCCATTTTGACCAGAAGAAATAACTGCCAGGTCACTTTGGGTACTGTTGCAGCCATATGAGTTAGAACCATTGTGCCATAAAGTGAGGTTGCGATAATAACCTACACCCATGATAGGGGCCCAGCCAATTTCACCCGAACCAGTACCAGAGTGATAGTCACTTAATTTGATACAATTCTCATCCCACCTGGCCTGGTGATACAAACCAAGGGTATGCCCGGCTTCATGCGAAGCTGCTTCGGCAATGCTCTTTATTGTATATCCAAGTAAAGCGGTGAATACAAAGGCAGGAGTATTATTGCCCCAGCCAAATGAGTTTACAAAAGCTACACCACCGGCGCTACCATACCACTCAGAGCTAACAGTTAAAATAACTCTCATTCTTTTAGTAGCAGGAGCGGCCCAGTATTTTGTTGAGTCAGTAGTTACGTTGATATTAAATGGTCTGTAATCTTCGGCTACACGATTAAATATCTCGGTGATCTGCGTTCCATCAAGGCCCGATGCGCCGCATTGGATGACAGGCATATAGTTCCAGTTGGTGCCTGTTACGTTGTGGCCGTCAAAATCCAGGAAGATCACCGCACTGGCAGCAGGATAACTGTTATACACAGGAACCTGGGATTTGGCAATTAAGGCGCTGCATAGCAATAGCACCATAAGGCCGGATTTAAAAAAGTTTTTCATACAAGGAGGATTTAGATTTTCAATAGGTACAAAAGGATACGGGAAAAAAACGGGTCAGTTATTCATTGATAAGGTCATAAAACTTTCTTTTTACAAAATAGTATTGCCCTTCGATCTTCTGCAATTCAAGCAGGTCACCATGTTGCATGCTGATAACATGACCCCTATATGTCATGGTACCATCCGGCAGGGTGACTTCTGAAATGTTCATGATAGCCCCGATAAAGTTGCTGGAACGTATGGTGACGCTATTGGCGCCTGTTTCTTTACCGGCAAAAGAGATCACACTGCCGCTAAAGTGATCAACCTTGCTATTGGCCAGGCGGAATTGAACATCCTTGCCAATAGCACTGGAATTCGTCAATACGTTTTTCAGGTAGGAAGCCTCAACAGGAATTTTGTCGGGCAGCTCTGCAAAAAGCAAAGGCTTGTTGTAGTTCGGTTCGTTTAACGGGATGGTTTTTTGTCCGGATACGGCACAGCAAACCATAACGGCCAGGCCAAGGCTGGCAAGTTTTAGGTTTTTCATTATTGGATTTTTTAAAAAAAGCTAATAGATAACTTTTCAACAGACGATTCTCGCATCTGCAGTTCTCAGGGGGGACGGTGATACAAGATTTGTAAAAGTTTCAGCAACATCCAAACAAAAAAGAGAGAAACTATTGGAATTAAGCACTAATACTTGTAAGCGATAGTAAACTTTCGTAAAACGATATGGATGAAATACTTTTTAATACTGGTTTGTACTTAACATGACCAGTGTGCAGGCTTCTATTGTTTTGATCCCTTTCTTCTCAGCCATTTCACTAAGTTCATCGTTTTCAGCTCCCGGGTTAAAAATGATGCGTTGAGGATTTAATGAGAGAATATAATCGTAGTATTCCTTTTGATGAGCAGGATTCAGATACATCGTTACTGTATCAATATCGTTGTAGGGTTTATGCTCTGTTTCGATCGTTACATCGCCAACGATACGATTCTTCCGGCCAATTGCCACTACGGGGTGGCCATGGCCCCTTAATCGTTGAACAGCGAGATAGCTATATCTTGAAGGATTGTCTGATGCGCCGAGAACAAGTGTTTTTTTCATAGTTAAATCTATCCAATTATTAAGCCATTGCCAAGTCAATCAGTTCCTGTGTTTTCAATCAAAATAAATAAACAGGAAAATCGCACTAAAGTATGCCCATAATAAACAAAAGAGAATATGAATGGTTGTCTCAAAAGTTTTGCCTTTCCAGACTTTAACAGAATAACCAAAGAGTTGTACCCAGAGCCTCACTGTCCAGAATACTCCCAGCCCCAGCGATATTCGCCTTCCCAATTTTGTTGCAACAAGTTCGTTAGCCGAAGTGAGACAAAGAATCCCGATCAGTAAAACCATGAAAGCGATAAAAAAAGTATGCACCTGCATCAGTTGCCTGTTAATGAGACTAAGTGAACCGAGTTCCTGCTTCCAGTTAAAATAGGTTGGAAAAATGATATGAATAAATGCGAGGAGTATCAGGATAGCTGCTGCAATTTTAAGATGGACGTCCATTGATAATAAAATTAATGGTTAGTGATTCAGCGACTGCTTTGAAAGATAGACATAAACGGGGTGAATTTTTTTTCATTGAATTGGGTGAAACCTGCGCGGCTAAATGCTTTCTTCCAGGTATTGCGTGAAAAGAAATGGGTGAATCCTACAGAGAAAGCGAGAAAGTTGGGGAAGTCACGCAAATGTTCTGTCATAATTATTTTTCCTGTGGGTTTGCATACACGGTGACATTCTTTTAAGAATATTACTTTTTCATCGTTTGATCTTATTTCATGAACGGCTGATAAAAGGAAGATGATATCAGCGCTATTGTCTGCAAGTGGAATTTTGTTGGACATGATGATTTCAGTATCAGGATAAGTCAGGCTCACCTTGCGGGCCCTCACGATCGCAGGCTCTGTATGTTTTTCCGCATTATAGAAATCAAATACTCTCAAATTGGCTGATTGGAATTTATCTTTAATAAGAAAGCTTGTTTCATCGAAGCCCGCGTGAATATTAACGACCAGTCGGGCATTGTCTGTTTCGCTAACAAAATTTTTCAGCCAGTTTAAACTGTAATAACCTGAGTAATCATAAACATAAGCCGATACGAACAAGGGCACAAACAAACCATAAAGAAAGGCGATAGTGATTATCCAGAAAAGCAAGGGAGCCCATCCAATAAAAATATAGCCGGTGATCCACATGGATAAGATCGCTATGCCGGCATAATAAAAATGCCTGTTAAAGCTCAGGATGTTTAAAGCACCCTGGAATTTTCTTCTTTTTTCCATAATTCGATTCTGCCTTTTTTCCAGTAATAAGGAATGTTTTCGATCACAAAAGCGTTGGCCAGTTGAATGCTGCCGAGCTTCATGCTGTCTAAAAGAGAAAAATGATAGTCGAGCACTTTCAAAGGCGCCGGCATCCAGTTCTCTCTCACGCCTTCAATGATCAATACTTCTTTATCAATGGAGTTATAAGTGAAGGTAAATGGTAACGGTCCCGCGAATCGCCGGGCTTCTTTCCAGTCATGAAAAGGCGAATCCGTGGGTAATGAAATGTTCCCCAATAAATTATTTTCGAAACGAAAATGAAAACCTGAGGCCTGCGAACTTATTTGGGTAGTATCGCCCTGTTCCACCTGCTTAATATCGGTGGTTGTGTAATTGTAGTGCGTGAATATATTTCCCAACCATTGCATTTTCTTTTTGTCTGTTTCAGACTTTAGAATATACAATCCTCTCAGGTTT
>DASVNY010000341.1:0-2301 GCA_036383615.1 Chitinophagaceae bacterium | reverse complement strand
TTCGCTTTTCATTTGCCAACAGCATGGAAAAGATAGAAGAGGGCTGGAAACGTATTAAAACTGCATTGGCGAAATTGAAATGATCATTACTGTGAAATAACCGTCATATTTTCGAGCCCATAGACATATTGGTGCCAGGTGGAAAAAATGAAAAATTGATATTTTGACGCAAAAAATCAATTTTTGCTGTAGATCATGCAACGCTGATGCTACTTGCTGCATTTACTGTTTTTTTAAGTGTATTAATTCTTGCTATGCGTTCAGTTATTAAATCAATAACATTTCTTCTATTCTTTATTTTAATAAACGCATTGACACATGCCCAGGACTACACAAATCAATTAAAACTTACTCCTCTGAAGCTGATCGATCTTACCTACCCGGCACTGGAATTAGGTTATGAGAAGGATTATGCAAAGCAACATTCCGTTCAACTGATGATCGGGTATATGCATAATTTTTTTGGGACTTCTCCTTTTTCCGGGCTGAAAGGATACCGGCTTGGACTGGAACAAAAATATAAGCTGAGGAGTTCAACCAGATCGAATAATTATATTGGGGCTGAGTTTGCCGTGATGAAAGCAGCTTTTAATTATTCTACATCTTACACAAGTGCTGCTAATCCGCCGGCAACATCTTACATCGATACATTTGGCGTTAAAAAAAGAAGTTACTCGCTAAACCTGAAGATCGGAGCAATGCGAACATTGGTTGCTGAAAAAATTACGATTGATATTTATGCTGGTTATGGCATTAAATACAAAGAAACAACAAGAAGCGGTGTAGATGATCCGTTCGCTATCGAAGCAAGGCCCTACCATCCGAATATATATTACACTTCTTGTGTTGAAGGAAAACAATTTGCGGGCAATCTTATTCTGAATCTAAGGCTGGGTTACAGATTTTAATGCTGTCAAAGTTTCACGGTATCAACAGGATTTTATTGCGACGCCACAGCCATATCTTTTTTTGGCATGCCCTTTTTTATTTCATTGATCGATTTTTCGAGCCAATAGACCATATTGCTGGCGAAACCGGAAGAATGAAAATACACTTTCCCTTCATGGTCGATGATCACATTGGTGGGATAAGCGGTGACCCTGTATTCATTGGCAATAAATCTTCCATCATCAACGATCGAGTATTTGAAAGGAGAGGTCTTCAGAAAATGTTTCAGATCAGATTTTGTATCCAGGGCAACAGCGATAAAAACTACCGAACTATCATTTTTATATTGCTCAGCCAGTTTATTTAGCTCCGGAATTTCAAGGCGGCAAGGCGGGCAGTTAATGAACCAGTAATTAAGTACCAGTATTTTTCCGGCCAGCGTTTTATTGCTGATCTTGTTGCCATCAATATCTGACGTTTTGAAATAATGAAATTTCTCCCCTGTTTTAAAATAAGCACTCTCTTTTGGTTTGGGGAGAGTGGTCATTTTGGCTTCATACTGCTCATCAGTCAGCCTTATGATGATAAACGCTGTTGCAGGGTCCTGCGGTTTTTCGGGTTTTATGGAATACCGCCCTGTCGCCATTAATTGCCGCCATACTGTATAGGGATACACCGTTCCCACTGTGTCTTTCACCATAGTTGTTTCTGTGAGCTGGATAGGAACTTGTTTGGCTGTTGAATTGTTTTGAGCCGCTACTGTTATAGCGAACAATAAAGAGAAGAAGGTTAAGGTAATGGTCTTCATACACAAGGTTTGTTCTCCTAAGATACATTAGTGTCCTGACTTCAAAATTTTTTCCTGCTGATCATGCAGCATTCGCAGAAGAAACCGGCGTAACTGCGATCAGATCAGCGAAAATTTTCGGGAAGGCTCTTCCAGGTACTTATTTGCGGGAAAATAGTTCGTGAAGCTTTATCACCTGTGGCAGGAGTAATTGGCTCTCGTCATTCATAACCACAAAATCACATCGTTTCATTTTCTCCTCTTCATCCATTTGTTTGCTCATTCGTTTCAATACTTCTTCTTTAGACACATTATCTCTTCTTATCACTCTTTCGATCCGCATGGTCTGCGGGGCGAATACGCCGATAACTTTATCCAAATGCTGGTTGGCGCCGCTTTCAAAGAGTAAAGCGGCTTCTTTAATAACGTATGAAGCAATTTGTTTTTGCATCCACTCATCCGCATGGCGGATAGTAGCCGGGTGGGTGAGTGAGTTGAGCAGTTCAAGCTTTGCTCTGTCGTTAAAGACTATTGCTGCAATGTATTGCCGGTCAAGTTTCCCATCCGCATAACTTTTATCACCAAAATGCTGAATGATCATTTCTATCAGTTCAGCATCTGTGTTC
>DASVNY010000340.1:0-8341 GCA_036383615.1 Chitinophagaceae bacterium | reverse complement strand
GGCTTTTCAAATTTTTCGAACACTTCTGTTTCCCATTCTACCGGCAACGGACCGTTAATTTTTTTATAAGCGATCGGTTCCATGTACCTGAACCAAAAATCCAATCCTTTCAGGTTATTCCTGCATAACTGGATCTGCTCTTTAATGGCAAGTTTATCCTTGTCGTTTTGCAGATCGGAATTTTTAATGATTGCAAGTAGTTGCTCTTCTGAGCCTTTGAATTTTTGTAGCCGGTTGGTATAAGCAGAGATATATGCTGCAGCATCTTCACCGGGTCTAAATGCTACCACGAGCGTGAAGATCATCGCTACAAAAGCCATCAGCACAACATATTTTTTACTTAGCATGAATGGGAGTTTAAATTTCAAAGGGCATCCCGTTATATGGGATGCCCTTTGGATGGATGAGGAGCGTTTAGCGAAGAATGATCATTTTTATTTTTGAAGTGGTTTCTCCATGATTAACTACAACAAAATATGAGCCCTTGCTAAGCTGTGATGTATTGAGATCTATTTGCTGCTTACCTGCTTTCAAACTTTTTTGAACAGACGCCATTACAACTCTTCCTTCAACATCTACTACAGAGATATTTACCTGCTCGTCTTTAGTAAGAGAAAGCGAAATAAAGGCTTTGTTAGCTGCCGGATTAGGATAAAGCGTTGGAGCGGCGGCTTCATCAACAATTGCTTTTGATTTTGCATCAGTTCCTTCCGTTGCGCAATTTCCAAGCAAATCACCATGTGAAAGATGATCAGGCACTGCATTCACTGATACAGAGAGTGTATGACCGTTATGACAAATGAATACTTTGTTTTTGCTGCCATCACGGATATCAACAACATTTACTGTTTTCTTTACCGTGTTAGAGCAACCGGCTGCATTAGTGATAGTAACTGTATATTCAGTTGTGGTAGTTGGACTAACGCTGATAGAAGCAGTGGTAGCGCCACCAGGAGCCCAGCTATAAGTATATTGACCAGCCACATCACTTACAGAAGCAGTAAGTGTTACTGATTGTGGACCATAACCAAGATAGATAGTGTTTTCTGCTTGTCCTGTTACAGCAGGTGAAGGAGACAAATTGATATTACCTGTAAATGCAGCACAGGCATTATAGGTATCGGGATTGTAAAGCAACAATAATTGACCACCTTCTACCGCGTCACCACCGAGTGAATAGTGTGTTTGATCAACAAAAAGAAATTTACCAGCGCCGAGGATTTCCTGCACATCGATGATACCAGAGGCTTCTTCATCCTGGTTGTAAGGAGCTGTAGCGGGGATACCGATATCACCGAAACGAGCCACATCATGTTTTCCGATTACTACCAGTTCATCAGTAGCGATCGTGTATTGCCACATTTTTCCATTGTGTGCATTATTGCCAACATCTTCTACCATCAGGATATGTCCCCAATGATCGATAGTGATATTATCAAGCATTTGCTGACCTTCTGTTCCATTCAATACTGCGGTGATTGTGCCGCCCTGTGTAAGATCATTGAGATTGCTGAAGTGTAATTTCCAAAGCCGGCTTGGGCTATTGAAACCATTCGTGGTAACGAAATAAAAATCTTCAGGATGTGAAGGGTCCCAGGCGCCATCTTCAGGACGAAGGAAAGTTGTAACACCACTATTGTTGCTGTTGGTATTTAAAGTAGAGCCGCTCATGTTATGCACATCACCGAGGTTGATCATCGTAAAAGTAGTGTTGGCTGCCGGAGTTGAACCACCGGTTTCCATTAACATACCTGTAACTGAAGGTGAATACAGGCTGCCGTTTGACAATCCTGCTTTTTCGATCTCAGTACCTGAGTTTGTTTTAGTGCCGATATAAAAATATACCTGGCCGGGAGTAGCGTCATCCGTGCTGGCAACAACTGTTTTGTCACCCGTGGCCGGATTAGCCAATGAGTTTTCAAAAGAAAGTTTGCCGATGTAGGGTAATTCATAAGAGACACCGGCGTTGGGGCCGGTAACTATGTGGGCGAAGCCACGGCCTTCATTTCCTGATTCTTCACCATTGAGGAAAATTCTTTCCTGTGTTCCTTTACCTGTGCTGCTATTATAAAAGGCAGATACTGGAGCGAGATCAGCCGAGCAGAAACGTCCGAGACCGGCTGCATAAGGTGTGGTCATATCATAAGTAGTATAACCTGTGCCGTTCCATAATTTCAATTTTTGCATAAGATCAGTTCCGCTTACGACAGAAAGATCTGATTTACGGATGATCCATTTTGATACAAAAGCTCCTTTGGAACCATGTGCACGAACTACGCCGGCAGTATTTCCAAATTCGTGGTTCATTACAAGTGTGAATGTGCCATCACCGTTGTCGAAAGCGCCAAGACCATCGGGTGTGCCGCACATTTTGTAACCATTTACCAGGTCGGGAGTAGTAAGGATGGCTGTTGTTTGAACACCTGTGCGTGCAGGAACAACATATGCCGTTTGTGATGAACTGGGGCCTTTGATCTGTGCCGAAGCCGTATGCTGTGCAAATGTTGCGAGCATGCAGCAGCCAAGAGCCGGGAGTAATTTTTTGTACATGATAATAGTTTTGGGCGAAACTATTCATGTGCTGTATTCTCATTGCTATTTGAGAATTACCAAAAAGTTAGGTTTGTATTAATAGCTGGTAACATAAAATTCATCAGCAAAAAATGCAGGAGTAGCTCAAAATCTACAAACAGTATAAGGTGAGACCTATAAGGTTTTAAAAACCTTATAGGTCTCACCTTATAGGTTTAACAACAACCATGCTCAACTTTCATTTGGTGCAGCCACTTGAGAAACGGACCTATTGCCTGGTTTGCCGATTAATGAACGTAGATTTTTTAGCATCATGGTCACAAATAACATGAAGACAATAAGTATAACAAGTGTCCATTCCTGTTTGAGATTACGCAGCCAATAAATTTCCGCGAGAATGAAACCATGTATGAAGCAAATAAGTTTAGCGGCAAATGAATGACTAAAACCTGTTGTGGTTAATAAATGATGGATATGCGTTTTGTCAGCACTAAAAGGTGATTTCCCTTTCCAGATGCGTATGGCAAATACACGTAACGTATCGAATACAGGTATCAGCACTATACCTAACACAAAAACAGGCGCATTGGTCAATATAGGTTTAGCAACAAAAAGATTCATTTGTACAAGGCGGATACTTAATACCGCGATCACAAATCCTAATACCAGCGAACCGGTATCACCCATAAATATCCTCGCGGGGTTCAGGTTGAAATAAAGAAACGCAAGCATGCCTCCCGCCAATCCAAAAGCGATCAGCGCGGTAATATTATCACCGCTTAATGTGAGGAACATACCCAATGTAATAAGGCTCATAAACCCAATACCACCCGCCAGGCCATCAATACCATCAATTAAATTGAACGCATTGGTGATGCCTACAATAGCAAGAATGGTAAATGTATATTGAGCAGAGACCGGTAATTCATAAATACCAAATAGTCCATCAAAGGAATTGATACGAATGCCGGATACCGCAATAAGTATGGCAAGACCGATCTGTACAACAAACTTATATCGTGCAGACAGATCTCTCAGGTCATCCATAATACCCAGCGCTAAAAGAACGATCAACGAAAAAAAGAAACTTACCTGGGCGATCTCAGTGCTGAAAGGGAACCATAGGAACATGGCTACCATCATACCCGCAAAAATGGCAATACCACCCATAGTGGGTATCGGCATGCTATGTTCTTTACGGCTATTTGGAAGATCATGCAGTTTGTAGCGATTGATCAGGCTTATGATCGGTGGGATGCTAATTAGTGTAACTACAAATGCGGTAACAAAACAAAGGAGTGCAAAGCGATAGTCACGAAAATAGAGATCGAGTTGTAATAGATGGATATGGTTTTTCATCGAATGGTGGTTTTTCAGTCAGATGGTATATTAAACGGTTAAAGTAGAAGGATATTTTAATAAGTGCAACTACTTAGTGGCTGATAATCAAAAAAAGTCCTTTTTAAACACTACAAACAATCATTTTATTCAAAAGCCGGGGAAATTTTCGAGGCCGAAACCGTAATTTTCCCGACCGCTGGCTCATGTCTTTTTTGACCTTTCTTTTCTGACGCAGTTTGTCATTACCCTTCTTCTGCAAATCGCCTGTTGGGAAAATCATTGCGGGAGGCAACCTGATGTTCTGTTATTTTTGTTTGAAACAATTGACCTATTTCTTCTTCCGCTAATATATTGCTGAGTCCTATCGAGTATCTGAAAGGTGTTGGTCCGCAAAGAGCCGATCTTTTGAAAAAGGAGCTTGACCTTTTCACATTTGCCGATCTGCTGAATCATTTTCCCAACCGGCATGTAGATAAGACAAAGGTTAATCTTATTGAAGAAATTACCCCGGCTACAGAATTTATTCAAGTGGCAGGAGTAATCAGCCATTTCGAAGTGGTTGGTCAACGAGCCGGGCGCAGGCTGGTGGCGGAGTTAAGGGATAAAAGCGGAACCCTTGAGCTCACCTGGTTCCAGGGAGTTAACTGGATACAGAAATCACTACAAACAGGAATTCCCTATTTGGTTTTTGGAAGAGTTTCTTTTTTCCAGGGAAGGCCACAGGTCGTTCACCCGGAAATGGAACTGCTCACCGCGGAAAAACAGGAGGGAAAAAATTTTCTTGAACCTGTTTATCCCACCACGGAAAAATTAAAAGCAAAGGGATTGGGAGGAAAACAGATCGGGAAACTGACGCAGGTGTTGATGAATAGCGTGAGGGAAAAAGATATTCCTGAGAATTTACCGGCCAACATTCTTCGCCAACTTAAGTTGATCGATCGTTACCAGGCTTACAAACAAATACATTTCCCGAAAAATAATACGGAATATGAAGAGGCTGTCAATCGTTTAAAATTCGAAGAACTTTTTATTGCACAGCTGCGCATGGCCATGCTGCGATCCGAAAGACACAGGCATTCGCGGGGCGTTGTATTTGATAAAGTGGGTGATCTCTTCAATGAGTTTTATAAAAATTACCTTCCATTTGAATTGACCGGTGCGCAAAAAAGAGTTATCAAAGAGATAAGGGCAGATATGGGAAGAGGCAGGCAAATGAACCGCCTGCTGCAGGGAGATGTGGGCAGCGGAAAGACCATTGTTGCTGTGTTGATCATGTTGCTGGCGGCAGATAATGGATTTCAATCCTGCCTGATGGCGCCGACGGAGATATTAGCGCAACAGCATTTTACTACCATATCTTCTTTATTAGAAAAAATAAATGTGCCTGTCAGGCTTTTGACCGGTTCGACCAAAGCAGCGGAAAGAAGAAAGATATTAAAAGAATTAGCAGACGGATCACTAAAGATCCTGATCGGTACGCATGCGGTGATTGAAGATGCGGTGCAATTCAAAGATCTTGGTTTGGTGGTGATCGATGAACAACACCGCTTTGGTGTGGCGCAGCGGGCCAAATTATGGGAGAAAGCAACGGTTCCTCCGCATATAGTTGTCATGACAGCAACACCCATTCCCCGCACACTGGCGATGACTGCTTATGGCGATCTTGATTATAGTATGCTGGATGAGCTGCCACCGGGCCGGCAACCGGTAACCACTGTTCATCGTTATGAATCGCAGCGGAGCAGGGTAATGAATTTTTTGAAAGCGGAAATTGACAAAGGGAGACAGGCCTATATCATTTTTCCGCTGATCGAAGAAAGCGATAAACTCGATTATGAGAATTTGATGAGGGGCTATGAAACAGTGAAAGGATATTTTCCCGAACCAAAATACTGGATAAGCATGGTGCATGGCCGGCAACCTGCCGATCAGAAAGAACTTAATATGAAAAGATTTGTTGAGAGGGATACGCAGATCATGGTCTCGACAACAGTGATAGAGGTAGGAGTAAATGTGCCCAATGCATCCGTGATGGTCATTGAAAGCACGGAAAAATTCGGGCTTTCCCAGCTTCATCAATTGCGGGGCAGGGTGGGCCGCGGCGCCGAAAAGAGTTATTGTATATTATTAACCGGGCAAAAATTAGGTAATGACGCGAGAGAGCGCATCAAGATAATGACATCAACCAATAATGGGTTTGTGATTGCTGAAAAGGACCTGGAATTGCGGGGGCCGGGCGAAATACAGGGCACAAGGCAAAGTGGAGCGTTAAACTTCAGGTTGGCAAGTATAGTCCAAGACCGGCCTTTGCTGGAAACGGCGAGGAATTTATCGGCAGCCTTATTAGAAGATGACCCTGACCTTGTTTCGGCAGAAAATTTGCGGTTGAAAGAATTCTTGCTGTCACAACAAGGTAAAACAGCCTGGAGCCGCATTTCTTAACACAAGTTTTTGGCAATAGTTCTCGCAGATTTTAGTTATTTTAAACGTAGATAAAGCAAAGACCTTGTTTCTGAAAAAAATTATACTCTTCGCCGCTTTTTTTATCCCGACCCTGGCCCTCCAAGCTCAGCAATACGGGAATATAGAATTCATCGAAAACAAAGGACAGTGGAACAACCGGGTGAAATACCAGGGTGAGGTCAGTAATGGCGCTGTTTTTATCAGGAACGGTGGCTTCACTATTGTGCAGCATAGCCAGGAAGACATGGCCAAAGTAAATGCTGCTATGCACGGCCATGATTATGGAGGTACCAGGTACCGCTTCAATGAAAAAATAATTATCCGTTCACATGCCTGGAATGTTGACTTTGTTGATGCCAGCAGCGCCATGCGGGTTGTGCCAGATAAAATTGTTTCATCCTATAACAACTATTTTATTGGCAACGATCCTTCCAAATGGGCATCTGATTGCAAGCTTTACCAGGCTGTTACACTGGAGAATATTTATCCTAATATAGATGCGAGGTATTATACCGATAACGGGACATTAAAATATGATATCATCGTAAAGCCTGGTGGCGATGTAAGCAGGATCGCTTTGAAATATGACGGGGTGGACAAACTGCAGGTAAAAAATAAAGAATTGCTTGTAGCTACTTCACTTGGTGAATTAAAAGAATCTTCACCCTATACTTACCAGGCAGGAATGAAAGGCAAACAGGAGGTCAATTGCAAATACATTGTAAAAGATAATATCGTCCGTTTTGATGTTAAAGACTATGATCGTAACAGCACATTGGTCATAGATCCTACTTTGATCTTTTGTTCTTTTTCAAGAAGCACGGCAAACAATTGGGGATATACGGCAACATACGGTCCTGATGGCTCTATGTTTGGTGGTGGGATTGTTTTTGCACTGGGCTTCCCTGTTTCCACTGGTGCTTACCAAACTGTTTTCCAGGGTGGGGGTAATGATCCGGGAACATCGGGGATCGATATAGGTATTATAAAGCTTTCTCCAACAGGTAATAACCGGATTTATGCAACTTATATCGGGGGTAGTGATGGCAATGAACAACCGCATAGCCTGATCGTTGATCCGCAGGGGAATCTCATTTTGGCAGGTCGATCCAGTTCGGCTAATTACCCTGTAACAGGCGGAACACCTAATTTGGCCGGTAGCTTATATGATATTGTTGTAACAAAACTGAATAGTACGGGCACGGGCATAATCGGTTCAAAAAAGATCGGCGGTTCAGCAGATGATGGCGTGAATATTACCATCAATCGTGGTTCCGGCGCCAACTCCCTCACAAGAAATTATGGCGATGACGGTCGAAGCGAAGTTAACATTGATGCAGCAGGTAATATCTATGTGGCCTCTTGTACCCAGTCGTTATCCGGCGGAAGAGTTTTTCCAACAACAGCGGGAGTATTTCAAGGATCTCCGGGTGGAGGTTCGGGCCAGGATGGTGTGTTGTTGAAATTTGATGCCAGCGTTACCAATCTTCTTTTTTCAAGCTTTATCGGTGGTGCGGCTAATGATGCGGCCTATGTATTAGCGATAGGTCCCAATGGAAATATTTATGTGGGTGGCGGAACAGAAAGTAGTGAAACAAGTTTTTTGCCGGGCACACATGGCGGAACTGTAGGACCAACCTATGGCGGATCGATTGATGGATATTTAGCAGAAATAACAAGTAATGGTTCAAGCGTGGTCCGATCAACCTTCCTGGGAACAAGCAGTATCGACCAGGTGTATGGTGTGCAGTTTGATCGCAATGGATTTCCTTATGTGATGGGTCAGTCAGGTGCCTGGCAACGATTTAATATTCCGGCCACAAATGATAAAGTTCCTCCGGGCGCTCAATTTATTGCTAAGCTGCAACCTGATTTTTCAGCATTTGTTTATTCATTCACATTCGGTACCGGAACAATTGTTCCGAATATTTCGCCGATCGCATTCCTCGTAGATCGTTGTGAAAATGTTTATGTATCTGGCTGGGGTGGAGATATTTTAGGTAAT
>DASVNY010000339.1:0-6843 GCA_036383615.1 Chitinophagaceae bacterium | reverse complement strand
AAGTGTAAGAGAATATGTTGATGCATTAATAAAAGGAGAAGCGAATTTTAAAAAAGCACAAACGGATTGGAAAGCACAGCATCGTTATACTCCATTGGAGGCAATTGAGCAGATGAATAACTATGCTGATGAAGCTGTAGCTAACGCAATCGAGGCAAGAGACAAAGCACCATCTGATGCCCCGCATATGCAGGAGTTAGTGGCAAGTGCAATCATTCACCAGCAACTGGTAAAAAGAGACAATGCTTTTCTGCAATCGGCGATTGCTTATTTCGCCAGTGGCGGGCAATGGGATGGGAAATACAATGACAACCAAAATTTTCTTTCAACGGGCATTGATCAGAAAGCGGAATGTGTGAAAGCGTTGGAGGAGGAGATCTATTATGACCTGCTGGTTCGTGATCTCTGCCTGAAATATATGCCAAGAAGAAGAGCGGTGCGGGGAACAAGAGCTTATGAATTTACCCGGCGCATTGCTTCTCTCTGCGGAAAAGAGATTCCTGCTGGTGAAACAACCGACGCTGCTGCATTGCAGCAATTAATAGATTTAATAGAAGCTAAGAACAATCATAAAAAGATAGCAAACAATTAAGATGATCCGGTACCTGCGAAAAATAGCAATCATTTCGCTTGCCTGCCTGCAAAGTTTGTTGTTAAGGGCAGGAGGAGTGGAGCCCTCTACTTCCATTTCGCTCAATGGCAAATGGCAAATGGGTTTTGACCGTAACTACTCAGTCAATGCAGATGTGCCCGGCATTGCAGCCGATCCTTCAAAGATGAGTGATCAACTGCTATGGTACAAAAAGGAGATCACATTACCCGCTGGCAATTGGAGTTATGCAACACTTGAATTAGAAGGAGCACGTTTTGCTCCCGAGGTTTTTGTCAATGGACGTTCTGTTTCCAAGCAAAATGGAGGCATGGCGCCGACCCTTCATTTGTTAAATGCAGCGGAAGTAAAACCGGGTAAAATAATTACTATCGAGATTGCTTTGCAATCTTTAAAAAATGTTCCGCCTGCAGATGCTTCTTTTATTCCCCCGGCTGATCAATGGCGCTCCAATATATCTTCAGGTTTATGGGATGATGTAGTTCTGCACCTGCATGGCAGCCTGCGTATCGACAGGATCATTCCTTTTACCGACTTCTCGAAAAAAACGGTGTCAGTACATTACGACTTACAGCAAATCAAAAAGGAGGGAGTAGCAGCATCTGCTTTACTGGAAGTATTGGATGCAAATGGCAAATCACTTTTTTTTAAAACAGTTCCTGTTACATCTCTTCGTGATTCAACTGACATCAGCTATGCCAATAAGCTGAAGACATGGTCGCCGGAGACGCCGAACCTTTATCAATTAAGACTAACAATACGCGATCAAAAGAAACAATTGCTGGATACGAGGACCATTTCTTTCGCAATCAAAAAATTTGAAACAAAAAACAAGCAGTTTTATCTCAATGATGAATTGTGCAAACTGCGTGGCGGAACAGTTGTATGGCATCGCTGGGTTCGTTCACAGGAAGGAAGGGAACTTGGGTTTGATACAACATGGTTCAAAGAAAACATTGTACAACGGCTGAAGGATCATGGCGCCAATTACCTGCGTTTTCATTTGGGAAAACCACCGGAGCGATTGCTCGATCTCTGTGATAAATATGGCTTACTCGTGCAATATGAATGGAGTTTTTTTCATGGAATGCCGGCTACAAGAGAAAGTTTGCTTGAGCAATATAAAAACTGGCTGGATGTGGCCATGCGTCATCCTTCCGTTGCGTTGGTACATCCTTATAATGAAACCGAAGGTGAACAGTTGCACACGGTTTGGAACGCATTGGATCAACTGTTGAAAGATTATCCACCGCTTGTAATGGAAGAGCGGGATGTGATCCATGTGCACAAATACTGGTGGAGTCTTTTTGAAAATGTAGGTCTCTATTATGATGATGCTAACCAATTTCCTCAAACGATTATGGTGGATGAGTTTGGTGGCAATTATCTTGATGAACAGGGAAATCTTGGTGGTTACAAAGCGCTTAAAGAAAGTTATCTCCGTTTTCTCGGAAGAATACATACTGTAACTGAGCGATTAAAATTTCATGCACTGGCCAATGCAAAGATTGCTGAATACTGGCGGCGGATCAACGCAGCAGGCTTTGCGCCCTTTACTATTCTCAGCAGTTTCGAAGATGGTAACACCTGGTTTATGGGACCATTAAAGAATGGAGTGGAGAAACCGGTATGGCAAGAACTCACTGCGGCTTTTTCTCCTTTATCCGTAAGCATTAATTGCTGGGATCAAAACTTTACAGCTTCGCAACGGATCGATTTGCCGCTATACTTTTTTAATGACACCAGGAATAATACTTTAGTAAAAGCAAGGCTGAGATTGACAGATGTTTCAGGTAGTAACAGGATAGATACAACTATCCAGGCAGCTGTTAATGGTTTTTCAAAAAGGGTGATCAATTTGTCATTGAGATTGCCTGCAACTACCGGGCGATATAAATTGAGTGCAGAATTGATCAATAGACCAGCAGCAGTAAAATACCCGGTGATCTCTTCATGGGAGATCAGGATTGTGCAGGCAGAGAAAAGCGCAGGTTTAAATAATGTAAAAATCGCGGTGCCGGATGAAGAAAAAGAACTACTTGCTTTCCTGCAACAGCAAAAGATAACAACTGTAAAGCTGCAAGATGAAACGGCTAATATCGTAGTCACATCTGCTCAAAGCTGGAGAAAGATTGCAGCAGGAGATCATCAATTACTAAATGCACTGGAAGCAAAGATTGATAAAGGAGTTTCCGTGATCATGCTTGATATCGGCGAAAAATACCTTGGGCAGGGTTATCCCTCCAAAGATGGCGATCTTGGCCCCCTTCAAGGTGTAGCAAGAATAACTGATCCCCGTATCACGCAGTATAAATTATTTAAAGGGCTCTCCCTGAAATTTACCGAAGCAGCAGAACCGGAAAGCCATCTTCATGCGGATAGATCAGATAGTAGTTTATGGAAAAATATTCCGAAAGATTATACCTGGCTATGGAACGGTATGCGGGGTGGCCTGGTGGTTCCTGCAGCTGATATGGAAATAAACGGTTTGAGTGCTGAAGCCTTCCTGGCACAATGGAAAGCGAGAGGTGCCGATGAAACAGCGATCCGTAACGGTAACTATTATGCATACGAGTTGCAGGGTTTCTATGAGTATAGTTCCAAACCCGATGATGCGGCCTTGCAAAAGAAATTAAAGGATAAAGTGATCTTCCTGGTACAGGATGCCCCTGCATTGGCTAATGCGATCAACCCCGCCACTCCTATAAAAGTGATTGATCTCGCTAATGGTTTCAAATCGGCCAACAATGGAACGGCAAAAAAATTTACGGCACTGGCAAGTTGTGGTAAAAATCTAACAAGAACACCCGTTGCATTTATTGATTTCGGAAAAGATAAAGGAAGCCTTATCCTGTCGCAGTTGCTTACAGCAGGGCGATTAGCTAATGGCTATGGCGAGAAAGGTTTTTATGGAATAAGATATGATGAAGTAGCGGCGCAGGTGCTGCTTAATATGATAGAGAAGGTTAGTAATAGAAATTAAAAAATAAAAATTATTGTGATGAGAAGATGGTTGGCTCTGTTGATTGGATCGTTCAGTATGATCTCAACAGTAAAAGCAGATACGGGTTTGATCAAAAACCTGGACCTGCTTGATATCTGGACATACAATTACAATGCTTCGCATTGGATCGAGCAGGGAAATCTTCAGAAAGGAGTGTCGATGTATGGGGAAGTGAATATTCCCATCACAGCATTACCCAATTATTTAGTGCAAGCCGATTGGATACAGACCGCCTATGGCTCCCGGAATTTTACCGGCACTACTATCGGCAGTTTTCAATTGATAGGCGATGCAGAAGTATTCATTGCACACAATAGAAAAATTATTTCCAAGCCAGGCTGGCTAAAAGGCTATCGAAAAGCAGAAGGAGCGATCACTAACTCGGAAGGCGATGTGTTTGATATTTATAGCAAGCGCTTTTCCAAAAATGATAGTGTAAAGCTGGGAGAGAATGGTAATAAGTCAATGGCCATGTATATCGTGATCGTTAAGCCAACCGGTGTTCGCCCGGCTTTGCAAAAACCTACAGGAAAAATATTTGATGTACTTAAATATGGAGCAGTAGGCGATAATAAAACTATTAATACAACGGCAATTCAAAAAGCAGTTGATGCTGCTGCGCAAGCTGGTGGCGGCACTGTTTATATTCATGGAGGCATATTTGTTACCGGCACCATCGAATTAAAAGATAATATCACGCTGTTTGTAGAAGCCGGAAGTATTTTGAGAGCCTCACCAGATAAAGCCGATTACCCGGAAAAAAAATGTTCTTTTAAATTTTTCCGGGGCGAAGAGCATTTTCAACTCATTTATGCTGAAAAGAAAATCAATATCGCCATTACTGGCGGAGGGATCATTGATGGTTTTTCGCATGGAGATGGCTGGCCCTGGAAAGGAAAATCCAATGAATGGGAGCGGCCCCGGCTGATCCGTATGGTGGAGTGCAAAAACATAAATACAAAAAACATCACGCTGATTCGTAGTGCCAACTGGACGCAGTTATATGAAGGGTGTGATGACCTGTATGTGCAAGACGTTCGTGTGAGATGTTATACCGGCCAGCACAACCAGGATGGTATTGATATCAGCAGTTGCAACAGGGTGACGATAAAAAACTTTTATAGCATGAGTGGCGATGATGCCATTTGTATGAAAGCTATGTCGCAGAAAAAAACGGAGAACGTAACTATTGAAAATCTTTTTGCCCGCTATGCTAATTGTCATGCGGTTAAGATCGGTACCGAAACGCATGGGGATGTACAGAATATCCATGTAAAAGGAGTAGTGGCCAATGCCCGTTATGGGATCGCCATCGAAGCAGTGGATGGCACTAATATGGATGGTGTGATTTATGAAGACATATTGCTCACTAATTGCAGCACACCTTTATTTATTCGTCTTGGAAATCGCGGAAGAACTTATGAAGGCGGCCCGGCCAAAGCACCACTTGGTTCAATGAAAAATATCACGATCCGTAATGTGCGCAATACCGGCATCACGTATGTGGAAGCACGCAACGGCCCCGGTGTTGGCTCTGCCATCGGAGGTTTGCCGGAGAGAAAAATTCAAAACCTGCTGATCGAGAATTGTGACTTTCTCTATTACGGAACAGTGCAGGACACGGCATTTGTTTACCAGGACCCTCCCGAGAACAAGGATAAATATCCCGAGTTTAATATTTATGGCACCTGCCCCGCCTATGGATTATACACAAGACATATCGATGGGTTAACGATCAGGAATGTAAAAGTGAGTGTAAAGCATTTGGATGTTCGCCCCGCTATCGTACTCGATGATGTAAATGATTACAAGCTTAGTGGCCTGCAATGCGAAAAATTGCCAATGACCGAGCCCTATTTGATCTGGCATAAACAAGATGGTGATCTTTCATCAAAGGCGGTTGAAAAAAGCCCGGCAAAACAAGTGATGAAATGAAGCAAGGCATCGGCATATTCTTTTTTGTGATCAGTCTTTTCCTTCAAAAACAGGGAAATGGACAATCACGTATCGAGATTGATTTTAACCAGCATTGGGCATTCAATTATTTTACAGAAGAGAAAAATGAAAAGCTGAAAGGCATTGAAGAGCCCGGATATGATGATAGCAAGTGGCCCGCAGTGGCGGTGCCACATACATGGAGCACGTTTGAAACAACAGGAGAAGTTCATCCTTATATCAAAAATGCATCTCCTAAAGATGATCCTTATTGGTGGAATGGGATGGGCTGGTACCGTAAAAAATTTATTGTTGACCCTAAGTATAAAGACAAAAAAATATTTATCGAATTTGAAGCTGTACAAAAAAATTGCCGGGTATATATAAATGGAAAAATAGTGGGAGAGCACAATGGCGGCTTTACAGGTTTTTCCTGCGATCTGACCGACTTTATCAATTTCGGTAAGGAAAATACCGTTGTTGTTGCAGTTGATAATGCACAGGCAGATGATTATAAAATAGCGCCGATGGATGCCGGGAACTGGGACATCTATGGTGGAATTTATCGGAATGTAAAAATGCTGATCACCGATCGCATATATATTCCTTACCAGGGATCGGCACTGCATGAAGGCGGCACGTTTATTACTACTCCATTAGTGAGCGATCAAAAAGCAGATGTAGATATTAAAACCTGGGTCAGGAACGAGTATAATATTTCAAAGGATTGCAAACTTGTTACAACGATTCTTGACAAGAGCGGACGACAGGTAGCACAACTTACAGCGACTAAAAAAATTCAACCCGGAATTATCGAACAATTTCAGCAGCAAGCAGGTTTGAAGGATCCTTTGTTATGGAGCCCCGATGCCCCGGATCTTTATGAAGCTATATCAGAGCTATGGATGGGTGGAAACAAAGTGGATACTTATAGAACTGTTTTCGGGGTTCGCGAGTTTCGCTGGGATTTTGTTACTGATGAACTTTACCTGAATGGAAAGAAAACAAACCTGCAGGGATTCTTTCGTCACCAGGAATACCCCTGGGTAGGCGATGCGATGCCTGATTTCATTCATGAAATGGACCTGCGTGATATGAAAGAAAATCTCAATTGCAATTTTGTTAGAGCAGGTCATTATCCCACTGCTCCCTATATATATAATCGTTGTGATCAAATGGGACTGATCACGGTGGGTGATCTGCCCAATGTAAAGGACAAAGATTTTTCTTTCCTGAACCAGCAACAGCAGGCTATAGAACTGGTGAGGCAGCAGCGCAATCATCCTTCTATCTT
>DASVNY010000338.1:0-4457 GCA_036383615.1 Chitinophagaceae bacterium | reverse complement strand
AATTGGTGTTGATGTAAACCTTTCCGCCAACGTTGAAACAGTAGGCATTGTTCCGGACATGCAAACAGAGTATGGACCCGGTTACGACCGCGCCACCAATATGGGATCATTTGGCTCAACTGATGACGGCTGGATCAATTTAACAGTTAATGGACAACCGGCTATCAGACCTATCTTCAGGGCTTATGGTCAATTTGGACCTAAGCTCGATGGTCGTGAAGTATACTGGTGGGATGGCGAGTTTCGTTCTTACTCGGCTTCCGGTAATCCATATAAAGATTTTTATCGCAATGGATATAGCTCAGTGGCCAATATAGCTTTAGGCAACAGCTCTGATAAAGGAAATTACAGGATCTCATTTACCCGCAACGATTATAAAGGTATTCAGGTTGGAGGTAAACAGGAGAAGAATACGTTCAATCTTAATTCATCATACAAGGTTACTTCGAGAGTAACGGCTGATATCGTGCTTTCCTATATCAATGAGAAAGTACATAACAGGCCCTACCTGCAAAGCAGGATCGCTGAAAACTATGGCGGTTTCTTTAGCCCTATGGACAGGATGGATGTTTATTTTAATAAATACAAAACAACCAAAGGATATAAGTGGGTACCGTATAACAATACAGCACTCGATCCTGCGGAAGCTATTAAATACAATATCAGGGCGTATGACTTTCTTGACTTCCTGTGGAACCAGTTGGAAAATAGTTATGATGAAACAACCAATCGCCTGATTGGTGCAGCCACGCTTAATTATTCGATCACTAAGAATCTTAACCTGAGAGGAAAGATCGGAACGGATTATACAGGCTATTTCCAGGAAAGCAAAGAGAGATCAACGCAGCCACTGGCTTTTGGTCCTTCAGGTTATTACGGCACAAGAAACAACCGCTATACATTTAACTATGGCGACCTGTTGTTAAGCTATGGCGTTAATGTGCTCAGCAATTTAAAACTGAACATCTCTGCGGGTTACCAGGCAAGAAAAGAAGAATACAGGTATTCCGGGCAAGGAACCAGTGGTGGATTGACACAGGAAAACTGGTTTACAATGAATGCATCAAAAGATCCGGTTACAGGCGGTTCATCAAGGGTGCATCAAACGAAAGATGGATTGTTTGGTATCCTTGGGTTTGAATTCAATGATTACCTGTTTGTGGAAGGAACACTGAGAAGAGAAAGAACATCTACTTTGTTCCCGGGTAAGAACATATTTTATTATCCTGCCGTTAGTGCGGCTTTTGAATTGAGCAGGGCGATGAAATTGCCTGCCTTTGTAGATTACAGTAAACTGAGAGCTTCTTATGGTGAAACAGGTAATCCTCCCGATCCTTATTTTGCCAATGTAGTATATAATGCCGGAAGTATTAATGGCGTGCCTGTATTGTATCCACGTACAAGCTATGGCAATAACGACCTGAAGAATGAGCGTAAAAAAGAAATCGAGATCGGTTGGGAAACAAGATTGTTGAAAGACAGGTTAGGCTTTGATGTTTCCTATTATAGCGGTAAAGTAATTGACCAGATTTTATCGCTTACCGTGCCGGCTTCATCAGGCGCCACCGGTATTGCTACCAATGTGGGATCAATTAAAAACTACGGTGTTGAACTTTCACTCTATGGCACACCTGTTAAATTGGGAAATTTTAAATGGGATAGCCGGATCAATGTCGCTTTCAACCGCAATGAACTTGTGTCGCTCAACAGCGGCGCTACCAGGTTGAACAATTCAAATTATGATAATGGTTCTTTGCTGATCGTTTCAGATGTGGGCCAGCCGGCCTATGATATCATAGGGTATAAAAGAAGAACGGATGCAAATGGAGAATATGTCATCAACAGCGATGGATACTATGATATCAATTTCGAGGATCCTGTTAAAATGGGTAACCTGCAAGCTAAGGCAACAGGTGGTATGTTGAATACATTCACCTATAAGAATCTTAGCCTGAATGTGGTGATTGATTTCAGGTATGGTGGCCAGGTTATTTCACCAGGATTGCTGTATGGTACAGGTGCGGGATTATATACCAATTCGCTGTTTGGTCGTGATGCAGAACATGGTGGATTAGCCTACTATGTTAATGGCGCTGGTAAAAACGTGCTGGCTACTGCCGGTGCTGCAACCGGGCCAAACGGTGAAAAAATTTATCACGATGGTATGATATTGAAAGGTGTAAAATCATCGGATGGCAAGACCAATGATATCGTGATAGATGCTCCAAGCTTTTACTTAAATACTTATAGCTGGGGATCATGGCCCGGATCGGGTTCTTACAGCACTTATGAAGGTGCGGTGTTTGATAATGATTATATCAAGTTCAGAGAAGTAGCATTGTCCTACAAATTCCCCGGAAAGATAGCTTCCAAGCTAAAAGCACAGGACCTGGTACTTACGCTGTATGGAAGAAATTTATTCTACCTGCATAAAACGCTTCCTTACCTCGATCCTGAGGAAGGAGCCGGTACCAAGATCGAAAGCTTCTCTGTTGTGGGAGGTGGCACGGCCCAATCCCGTTCTTTCGGAGCGAGCCTGAGAGTTTCTTTTTAATTAACTAAAAGAAAAATGAAATAATGAAAAAGAATATTTTTTATATAGTAATAGCCGGTTGCCTCCTGTTGCAAATGACAACAGGTTGTAAAAAATCGGACTTTAAGGATAACTATTATAATCCTGAGACATCAGTCAATTCCACGATGGAAGGTTTGTATGGTGGTTTGTTCAATAACCTGCGTGTAAGAGATCGCTATTGGGCATTGTTCACCTACCAGGTACCTATGCTGGGTATGTATTCACAAACTACCGGTTACCTGAATGGAACGAAAAGGTATGAGCAGGCTGTGAATTATACGCAGGATCAGTGGAATGATTATTATACTTCCACACTGGCCAGCTTCAGGGAGATGGAAAAGAAATATGCTACATACACAGATGATGCGGGTAAGAAAGGCTACCAGTTATTCATGGAAACGGCCAAGATCTTCCTGTATGATCAAACTGCCCAGATGATCGATCTATGGGGTGATATACCATTCACGGAAGCAGGACAGTTGAATAGTACCGGCAGTCTTGTGTATGCGAAATATGATAAAGGAAAAGAAACCTATGATTTTCTTATAGCAGATCTGAAAAGGATCGCTGATTATCTCGCTACCGTTCAGCCGGATGCTTTTTATTCCACGCAATTGCAGAAAACGGATTATATCAATAACGGTGATATCACCAAGTGGAGAAAATATTGCAATTCACTTCGCTTAAGACTGGCTATGCGTATCTCTTATGTGGATGAAACAAAAGCAAAAACAGTTGTGCAGGAGATCCTTGGCAATAGCACGCAGTACCCGATCATAACTGCGGTTAGCGATAATATTCAGATTGTAGCGAAAGGACCCAACCTGCTGGCCATCACCAACCAACATGAAAGAGGTATACAGGGTGGTATGGAAGGAACGCTGGCCCCGGGTTATATGCTTGATTCAGTAATGAAACCTTCGGCTGATCCCCGTTTAAGAATATTTTTCTCAAAGAATAAGAACGGGCAGTATTTCGGTGTTCCTACAGGATGGAACTCGACAAGACAGACCGATTCTGTGTCAGCTAATTTCTTTTCCCGTTATGATTCTGTAACATTCTCAAGAAATGATTTCTTTCCTACTATCATTCTTACCGCTGCGGAGGTCAACTTTATAAAAGCGGAAGCTTATGAAAGATGGGGAGGTGGCACGGCAAAAACTGCCTATGAAGATGGAATAAAAAGATCTATTGAATATTATTATTCCATTCATAAGCTAAGCGGTTATGGAACACAGAAGCCTGAGCCGGCTGCTTTGGAAATAACAACTTTCCTTGCCAACCCTACTGTGGCCTACACATTGGATAAGCCAACTAACCTTGCACGGATCGCTACACAGAACTGGATCAATTTTGGAGTTATCCAAAACTATCTTGGGTGGACCGAATTAAGAAGAACCAAGTATCCTGCAGTAACCTTCCTGCCGGATCCCGGCTCAACGTTGTCGCCAAATGTTCCAACAAGATTATTATATCCTGCAGGTGAAAGGGTATTTAATCCGACAAATTACAATGAGGTGAAAGCAGCCGACAATGTAACGACAAAAATTTTCTGGGATGTGAGGTAAAAGAAGGAGTCGAAAAACCGGGAAGGCAGGAAATGCCCACACACGAAAGGTAAAGTGTTTGGATTGATAGGATATATAAGCAGCAGAAAGAGCCCTGTCGTAATTGGCAGGGCTTCTTAATTAGAACAGAAGAACAGAGGAACAGATGAACGGATGAAGTCAATTATCTTAAATCGCAAATATGAAATCACCTGCTATTTTTTTGAAAACGGGTTTGTTCGCGTCGCTGCTTGCATTTGGGATAAAAGCGGCTGCGCAACATAAGGAGTATTATCCTGATCCGGACACTGTCATTCAGCAACGACTGGAAGAAT
>DASVNY010000337.1:0-6655 GCA_036383615.1 Chitinophagaceae bacterium | reverse complement strand
CATGCGTTTGACCTGATCAAAACGGAACTGGTAGAAATAAAAGAGCGTTTTGGCGATGTTCGTAAAACGGAGATCACTTACCTCGATGATGAAGTAAAGATCAAGGACCTTATTAAGGAAGAAGATGTGGTGATCACCATCTCACATTTAGGTTATATCAAACGTACGCCTGCAGATGAATACAGGGCACAGCGAAGAGGTGGCCGTGGCGTAATCGGCGGTCGCACAAGAGATGAGGATTATATCGAACATCTTTTCGTAGCTTCCACTCACCACACCATGCTCATCTTTACGGAAAAAGGAAGATGCTACTGGTTGAATATTTGGGAGATACCGGAAGGAGAGAAGACGGGCAAGGGTCGTGCTATTCAAAACCTGATACAGTTGCCACCCGATGATAAAGTAAAAACGATCATTGATGTAAAGGATCTGAAGGATGATGCATTTGTAAAAACACATAATATTGTTCTTTGCACCAAGAAAGGGATCATTAAGAAAACGGAGTTGGAAGATTTCAGCCGTCCCCGTCAAACCGGTGTAAATGCAATAACCATTATTGAAGGAGATGAGTTGCTGGACGCAAAACTCACCGATGGCAGTTCCGAGATCATGATGGCAGTGAAAAGTGGAAGAGCGATCCGTTTCTCAGAAGAAAAAGTAAGAGCAACCGGGAGAGGCGCTATTGGTGTGGCCGGTATTGAAGTGGATGAAAGTGGCGATGAAGTGGTGGGTATGATCTGTGTAAACCCAGGTGATACTTCGGCAACAGTGCTGGTGGTGAGTGAAAAAGGATTTGGCAAAAAAACAGCTGTAAACGAGTATCGTTTTACCAATCGTGGCGGAAAGGGAGTGAAGACGATCAATGTAACAGAAAAAACTGGTTCGCTGGTAGGAATACTGGATGTTTCAGAAAAACAGGACCTGATGATAACCTGTAAAAGTGGAGTAACGATCCGTATGCCGGTTAGCGGTATCAGTGAGCAGGGAAGAGCCACGCAAGGGGTAAAACTGATCCGTTTGGATGAAGGCGATGAAATAGCCGCCATCACCAGGCTGGATGATGAAGCTACCGGAAATGGCCATGAGGTTGACGCAACCAATGATTCACCGGCGCCATCTGAGGAAGGCGAACAATAAATGATTGCTCTGATTTAAAATAAAAAATCAATTATGTTGAAATCAATTCTTACAGCCGTTATCATGTTTGTTTCTGTTAGCCTTATGGCACAGAGCATAGATGAAATAAAAGGCTTTGCAGGGAAAAACCAATGGGACAAAGCCAAGGAAGGGATAGATAAATATCTCGCCAATGAAAAAAATGCTAAAAAAGGCGATGGCTGGTTCTGGAAAGCACAGATATATAACTCTATCGCAAGGGATGCTAATTTCTCCAAGCAATTTCCCGGCACAAGAGCAGAAGCTTTTACTGCCTATAAAAAATACCTCGAAGTAGAACCGAAAGGTGTTGAAGGAACGCTTAACCAGCATTCACCTTTATTTGATATTGCTTTCGGATACCTGGAATTGGCTACCAACAGTTTTAACACAAAACAATTTGAAGAAGCGCTGGCTGCTTTCAAAAATGCAGAGCAGGTGCAGGAGTATGTTACCAAAAAAGGATTTAGCTATGGAACGTTTGCTTTTCCTGCATATGATACGCAGTTATACCTGAATGTGGCAGCGGCTGCCATCAATGCAAAGAAAGAAGAAGTGGCGGTTGAATATTATCAAAGAATAGCTGATAAAAAAATAACTGATAAAGGTTTTGATGAGATCTATCGCTATCTCGTGGATTATTATGAAAGAAAAGGCGATAAGGCCAACCTGGCAAAATACCTTACCATCGGTAAAGAAGTATATCCCAAAGATGAATTTTGGTGCGAAGTTGGTTTGAAAGATGCAGAGAATGATAAAAAGCGACTATTTGCCAAATATGATGAATTGCTGGCCAGCGGTTGCGACACTTATTTTACCCGCTATAATTATGGTGTGGAAATGTTCAACTATGCTTATGTAGGTGAAAAAGCTCCGGAAGACAGGTCAGCGATTCAGGCTAAAATAGAAGAAGTACTCAAAAAAGCGATCGAGATGAATCCTACAGGAGTGGAAGCAAACATGCTGATGGCCCGTCATCATTTTGCTACAATAAAATACCTGGAAGATGATTATGATGCTATCAAAGGTGTAAAACCTGAGGATGTAAAAAAGAAGAATGATATCAATGCGCAGATCAATAAGCAGTATGATGCCGCTTTACCTTATATGAATACTTTATACACGATCTATAGCGGTAAAACAGAGTTGAAGAATAGTGAGAAAGCCCAGTTCAAGGTCATCACAAATATGTTGCTTGGATATTGGGAAAACAAAAAGGATAAAGTGAAGATCAAAGAATATTCAGATAAGCTGAAAGCAATTGAATAAGATTTTTAAAGAAGATGTGAAAAGCCGGTCGATTGACCGGCTTTTCTTTTGGATAAAAACTTTGTTGAATAAACAAAACGGTGGCGAGGTGAAACCGAGTGAAAAATAAAACCCCTCGGTTAAGACTTAGGTTATTTCTTTATAGCCTTATTGACTACATCTTTTACTCTTTTAGATTCGTCACCTTCTTTAAGAGTTGAGACGAATTTTGTTTTTACATCATAACAGATAACCTCATCCATGTAAAAAATCCCTGTTCCATCCAGCCTTTTATAGTTTCCTCTTGCCCAAACATACATTCGGGTAGCTCTTTCTATATTGTTTACAAATATCCAACTCAGAGTATATGCGTCTCTCCATATTTTTGAATTATAGTGAAGAACCTTTGATGAAGCTTTTTCTGCGTAAAATAGCTCCTTCCCATCATCTGCTACAACTCCATATCGTATATCAAAATATGAGCTGCCGGCATCTTTACTTTGAATCCTAATTTCTATTGAATCATAATTATCGGATGGCCTTTTACCTAAGACGTTGATTCCCGGATTTGGTGATGTAGGAATGACCAAAACTGGATTTTCAAGAGATTGGTTGCCTAGTTCTTTTAATTTAACAAGAGCCATATTCACAGAATCGAACTTGTAGCCATACTTTGCCAAAACTTCAGTAATTGTGGCGGTTGATGTTTTACTACTTTTATCATACTCTTTTTTCATTGCCAAAATGGATGCATTATAATTATCTCTCATGATGGAGTCCCGTTTATCTTGATCATCCATTCTGGAAGCGTCTCGTTTATTTTGATCATTTTGTTGGGCCCGATCTGAAAGGCTTTTTTGAATCACGGGAAGTACAATTAAAAATCCGGCACATAAGATGAATATCCATCCTGAACCTGTTATTTTTTTAATCCCTTTTTTGGAGGAATCAACCATCTTATGTGTGGCTGATATGAACGCCCCAATTGCAGAAAGCATTCCAAATAAGAGTATGACAGCAGTCTCCATTGGCAATTAGTTTCCTATCAAGATACGCAACTCTTCAGAATAGGAGTCTCTCAGGTTTCTTTCACCGCCGAGCGAAGATGGCTTTGTGGGCGGAGGGGAGAGGGAAAAGAAATCTAGATAGGAGTTTGATTAAGGAAAAGAACGATGCGGCCATGCTTGGAGTTAAACTTGGCATTGCAACAGGTCTTACTATATGGCTGATAGAATATCTCTTAGCTCTTTAATTCCAAGTAGAGACAAAGCCCATGTTACAAATACGACTACCCATTTTGGAGTAAGCCTATAAACCTTTTCAAAAAAATTACCATCATAGTCGCTCCATTTCAACTTTTCCTCTTTTAATACATGGTCAAGTTTATAATGAATGTTTCTTAGGGATTCCAACTCTTCTTTCGTTTTGATAATAACTTTTTCTAAGAAAACATCATGTGTCTTTAACCGGCCATGTATAGATATTGCTTTAGGGAACCTATCCATTTACCTAAGATAGGGCATATCCAACTCATTTTTTTTCCCATTTCTAAGCCAATATATTTAACATAATATAAATTATAAGAAAATATTAAACCTTTGTTAGCCGATGCTCTGAAGTTTGACAATTGGACCCTGATGCTTAATTTACACCCATAAATAAACCACATATGGATTCACAACATCACTCAAGCACTCCGGAGCATTTGTTTGTTAACCAAACGGTGACCAGAAGCGCTTCAAAATCTTTCCTGGCAAACGTATTTGCCTATATGTTCCTGGCATTGTCGGTTTCAGCCATTACAGCTTTTTTATTAAATGCAAATCCCGAATGGCTCATCCCCTTTGCAACAAATAAACTATTGTTTTATTTGGTTGTGTTTGGACCCATCGGCTTATCATTACTGATCTATACACGATTCAGCAAATTCTCCGTTCCTGTACTGATGTTTCTTTTTATTCTCTATTCATTTCTGGTAGGAATTACGCTGAGTTTTGTGCTGATCATTTATACGCAGCAATCAGTCTTTTCTTGTTTTGCAGCCGCGGCTGTGATGTTTGGGGTTATGGCGATAATGGGATACAAAACTGATAAAGACTTAACCAGTTTTGGCCGTTTGATGTACATGGGATTTATTGGCGTCTTTGTTTCCTGCATCATTAATTTCTTTTTACAGAGTGATACAATGAGCTATATAATAGGTATTGTTGGCGTGATGGTATTTACCGGTCTTACAGCCTATGACGTGCAGAAGTTAAAGAACATAGGTGAAGGAATTGACGCAAATGGTGATACACTTGAAGCGGATGCAAAAAAACTTTCGATCATTGGTGGGCTAACGCTTTATCTTGATTTTATCAACCTCTTCCTGATGTTGCTCCGTGTTTTTGGCAGAAGAAATTAGCCTATAAAATATACGTTTTCAAAGCAGCAGCATACAACCCTGCTGCTTTTTTTATGGAACCTTACTATTGATGAATCTCCGCGAAACTATACTGGCAAAGCATTCTAAAGAACAGACCAATACAATCGTTAAATGGATCGGCGATGATCAAAAACGATTTGATGAACTGTTCGGGTTGTTTATGAGTAAAGATGCTCTCCTTGAGCAACGGGCCGCCTGGCCACTCAGCTATGCAGTGATGGCTCATCCTTTGCTTATCCATAAACATTTTGCCAAACTCATTAAAAAACTAAAACAACCGGGCATTCATGATGCTGTTAAACGAAATGGCGTGCGCCTGATGGAAGTAATAAACATCCCTGAAAAATTTCACGGTGATGTGATGAGTCTCTGTTTTGATTTTATTACTGATCCAAAAGAAAAACCGGCGATCAAAGCTTTTTCACTAACAGTGCTGCAAAACCTCGCCTGGCAATACCCGGATATAAAAAATGAATTGAAACTTGTGATAGAATCCCAATGGGAAAATGAATCTGCGGCCTTTCGCTCAAGAGCAAAAAAAATTCTCAGATCTCTTTCTTTGTAAAAACTTTTATCGGCGATCCTGTTGCGAGGAAAATGGATGCCGGCTCCTGTTTTTCAAGGATACTGAATTCAACACCGTAAAGTTGTCCAAAATCACAGTCAACCTCGTATTTCTTTACAGGATGAATATCCCAGCGCGGATGCGCTACCTGGTATTCCCCGGTCCGATCCCTATTTATCCGTGTATATCCCCAAAAATGTTCAGTAATAAATTCCTCTTTACTTCCATTGATCAGTGATTACGGCTTTAGATCAGCTGAAGCTTTAATGCCGTTCCATTTTTTATTTTTCTTCCAACTATACTCAACATTAAATAGATCCCCGGCTTCCGCCAAATGCTTCATTGGTAGTGAACGGTAATTCTCGTTAAACAGTGAGTTTGCTATAAATGAGATGCTTCTTTTGGGAACTATCTCTTTAATAAAGACAACACCTCTTTTCCAGCCATCCGCTGCTTTATACCGAACATAAAATCGCAGGTTGATCTCGGGAAAATTAGTATGAAACGGGATCTTTATTCCTCTCACCCTCACCTGCTGAAACATGAACCCAACGAGACTCACATAACAGCTGTCATCCCAATAATCCAATTCTGTTCTCACCGGCAAATAAGATCGCAGAATAGCAGGATCAACACCGTAATTGATCATTAAAAGATTTCGCCATTCAGCTGTAAGAAATACTTTATTGCTCATTGCAAAGAATTGATGTATCCCTTCTATATTTTTCTTTCAGGTTTATTAAACTCGCGGAATATCAACCGCAGGTTCTGATCATAGGTGAAATAGTTATACAGCCAGTTGAGAAAAACAAAAAACCGGTTCTTCACCCCCAGTATCAGCATCAGGTGAAGACCCATCCATATCATCCAGGCAAAGAAACCTCCGAAATGAAGTTTCGGTTTGGGAATGTCAACTACTGCTAAATTTCTACCCACAGTAGCCATCGAACCCTTATCATAATATTCAAACTCATATTGATTGTTGGGATCCGATTTTCTTTCGATGACCCTAAGATTGCCTGCCACAAGATCGGCCTGTTGCATAGCTACCGGTGCTACCTGCGGATGACCATTGGGATATGTAGGCGTTTCCATATAAGCAAGGTCGCCAATGGCATAAATATTATTACTGCCCGCTACCCTGCAATGCCTGTCTGTTTTAATTCTATTCCCTCTTGCGATTAAAGACTTGTCAATACCCGTTGGAATATTGCCCTTAATCCCCGCCGCCCATATCACTGTAGCAGCTTTGATGATATTTC
>DASVNY010000336.1:0-3193 GCA_036383615.1 Chitinophagaceae bacterium | reverse complement strand
TTTGATAGTATCGTAAAGCGGGTAGTATAAATATTTATCGCGTAGCGCCTGCGAGGAATAGACATAATCAAGATCATGTCCAAACGGCTCCAGTACCGGGAAGATGATACGACTTTGCGATGATATGACCGTGAACCCTTCGATGAAGTCAAACTTACCATCACCGGCGGGTTGACCATTTTCATCAAACATCGGGTCATTCTGGTTGTTTAGTTTATCAAGGTTCAATTGATAGATAAGCGGCTGACCACGGTATTGAAGCGTTACATCATCAAGCGGTAAATATCTTTTTTCTCCAAGGCTCGGCTCTTCATATAAAACATCCAATGTGAAGTCCTGTCTTTCCAATTGACCGAAACCAACTGAATAAACGTTTTTCATCATCAGGTCCCAGATAGGAAGATTAGTACGCTGTGATGTTGCTTTTAATAATTTTAAGAACAATACTTTTTGGGAAGTACCTGTAGAATCCGGGGGAACATCCTGTGAAAATTCACCCACCTGGAACACTCTTCCATTATAAGTGTATTGAAAGGCGATACCCAATACTTCATCAGGTTGCAATGGTTGATTCAATGAAAGAAAACCGATCTGTGGATTGAAATAATAATCGGTGGGTAATAATTTTCGGGCAAATGTTTTTTCAAAATCCTGCACCGGTGCTAATCCCTGTCCTGTAAGAAAACTCTGAACATTGCTCGAGTTGCGGTTATTAGGATTATTTGTTAGCAGTCCATAGAGATTGTTTACATTATTGTCAGGAGGGGTATTAGGATTACCCGTTCCACCCCATGGACCATAAGGTTGTCCTTCTCCAAGATCCATTAAGGCAACAATATCTCTTGTATCTGTTGTAGAACCGTTCCGGTTGGTTACCCATACTTCCACTCTCAATATCTGCGCCTGCGAATTAACAACAGGCAATTTGCTCATTGCCTTATTATAGTTATTGCGGAAATATTGGGCCATCAGGAAGTGACGGTTCTCGTCATACTCATCTGCTTTTACAGCAAAATCCTGTGTGGCCGACCCACCCTGCAACGCCATTGTCTGCCGTTGTGCTCTTTGGTTGGCGATAACACCCGTGATAAATAGCTTACCAAATTGCAATTGCGTTTTGATACCAAACAATGACTGAGCGCCGGGTATCAATGTTCCTTTGGTAGTGAAATTGACATTACCTGCCTGGAACTGTTTTAATATTTCATCCGGGCCACCCTGGTAATCGAGTTTTAGCTGGTTCTCAAAATCAAAATTGGCGAGGGTATTATAATTAATAGGTAGTTTGAGTTTATCACCGATGCTGGCATCCACCTGCAACTGTGAGTTCATGTTGAAATCAAAACCACCATTCTTTCTCGATCTTTCGGGTAAGGTCGGGTTCTTTATATTTTGTGTTTGAAAACCGGCGAGGATATCAACATAACCGGAGGGGCGAATATCAACCTTGCCCGTTCCTACGATCCTGTTGAACCAATCTTTCGATACCCTGAATTTGGGTTTGGTCAAACGGCGATTCATATTAGCCAACAGACTGGCTCTCTTTTTAAAATAATCCTGTTCGTCTTTTTGCCCTTGCAGTTTTAAAAACTCTTCCATCGAAAAAGCCACCGGTGTGCGATAATACTGGTTGCCGATCTTTTCGATGATATAATATTGTTTGGTTTTGGGATCATATTCGATTGTCCTCTTTATAAAAGAAGTGTCCTTTAGATCAAAACTATTGCGGTTGGGATAACTGTATGGATCGCCATAACGGTCATTATACGGATACTTGTTGGTATCTGCCGGCTGGCGAAAATCATTGGCAGGTATAAAGTCATAAGCCTTCGCTTTGCCTGTGAAAGCAAAAAAGATGGCTATACATACCAATGTACGGAGGATATTTGCAGTCCTAAGGTTCAATGTTTCTCAATCAATTAGTTTCCGGAAATAGTGGATTTAGAGGGTACGAAGTGCCTTCTTGATAAGCTCTTCAAGGGTTAACTGTGGCTCAGCATGCAGACTCTTTTCTACCGCCTGGGCGGCCGCTTGCCTGCTGATTCCCAATGCCGTCAGAGCATTTAACGCATCTTGTTGCAAAGTATTGTTTTTCACTGGTGAAATATTATTTATGTCAATCGGGTGCTTGCTCAATTTGTCGCGCAGCTCCACCACCATCCGCTCGGCTGTCTTTTTACCAATGCCTTTGATGGCTTCAAGTGTCTTTGTATCGGCCTGGGTGATGGCTTTGGCCAACTCATCGGGTTTCATGTAAGACAGCATAACCCTCGCAGTTGAGGCCCCGATACCGGAGACCGAGACCAGTTGAAGGAACATTTCTTTTTCTGCCAGGTCAAAAAAGCCATACAAAAGGTGGGCATCCTCCCGGATCAGGAGACAGGTATGCAATGCTCCTTTGTCCAGGTTTTGGATTTTTGAATAGGTATTCAGGCTGATCTGCACCTCATACCCTACTCCATTCACATCAACATGAACAACAGCCGGGTTTTTGTGTACAAAATCACCTTTCAGGTAAGCGATCATGGCTGCAATATAAAGGGCGGTTGGGAATAAAAAATGTAAAATGTAAAATAAGGAATGTAAAAGTTGGGCTGGTTTAAAGAAAGAATCGTTGCTTATGAATAAAACCATGTCTGTAAACCAATAACTATCCTTTTCAGTACCTTTGACCGCCCTTTAAAATTAATATGATGACTAAAAAGATGACCGCCGCCATCACAGCCGTTGGTGGATATGTTCCGGAAGACAGGCTTACGAATTTTGATCTCGAAAAAATGGTGGAGACCAATGATGAGTGGATACGAACAAGAACGGGTATCGAAGAAAGAAGGATATTGAAAGGAGAAGGTAAGGCCACCTCCGATATGATCGTGCCCGCCGTTCAGGAACTATTACATAAAAGAGGTATTACAGCCGCAGAAATAGATTGCATGATCGTTGCCACCGTTACACCGGATATGGTGTTTCCTGCAACAGCCAATATCGCTTGTCATAAATTAGGTGCTAAGAACGCATGGGGCTTTGATCTTTCTGCCGCCTGTTCAGGTTTTTTATATGCACTTACTACCGGCACTGCGCTGATTGAAAGTGGTCGTTATAAAAAAGTAGTAGTAGTAGGCGCTGATAAAATGAGCGCTATTGTTGATTATACGGATCGCAATACCTGTATTCTTTTTGGTGATGCTGCTGG
>DASVNY010000335.1:0-4717 GCA_036383615.1 Chitinophagaceae bacterium | reverse complement strand
AGTTTTATTTTTTTCAGGGCGTTCACAACTGCCAGCAGACAACTATTTTTGAAGCGGCAAATTTACATCATTATAGCAGAAATCTATGTACGATTCTAACTCGAAAGGCATTTCATATATAGCAGGCTTTTGTATGCTGATCGCATTCGCCATTGCGGGTCTGATGCTGGCTGGGATCATCAGCATTCCCATTTTTACCGGCATGACAGGACAGAAATTCGAAGCGTTTAAAGACGGGATGACAAATCCTGCTTATAGCAACGCATATAAGGTGATCCAGTCGGTAACATCGGTGTTCAGTTATTTTATACCGGCTGTTTTTACTGCCTGGTTGCTTAACAAGAGACCGTATAAATTACTCGGCTTTTCTCCCGAAGTAAAATTCAGCCAGGCGGGAATGACCGTTTTGATCATGCTGATCGCACTGCTTATCTCCACTTCATTGGCCTATTTCAATGAAATAATCCCGGTGCCGGCAGATTGGAAAGTAAGTTTTGATAAACTGGAAGCCGATTATATAAAGCAGGTGGAGGTGATCGTGGGATTGAATAACTTTTCTGAGTATATCATTGCGTTGATAGTAATGGCCTTTCTACCGGCTGTTTGTGAAGAAACATTGTTCAGGGGTGGTTTGCAGAATTTTCTTACCCGTTCAACAAAGAACTACTGGCTCTCTATCATTATTGTCAGTATCATTTTCAGCGCCGCGCATTTTTCTTACTATGGATTTTTGTCGCGACTATTTCTTGGCATCGTGTTGGGATTGCTATTCCAGTATTCAGGAAAGCTATGGTTAAGCATAACGGCGCATTTCCTGAACAACGCATTGGCTATTTCCGCATTGTATTATTTTAAACAACAAGGGAAATCAATCAGCGAAGCGACCAAAGAAACCAATGCAAGCTGGATGGGAATTTTTGCCCTCCCCTTATTGATAGGGCTGTTCATTTATTTCCGTAAAATATCACGAACAGAAACGAATACGGAGCAATAGATCATGGCATTTAACTGGCAAACATTCCGCACAAGATCATTAACGGCTATCATTTTTGTAGCAGTGATGCTGGCTGGCCTGCTCTGGAACCACTGGAGTTTTTTTATTCTCTTTTCAATTATTCATTTTGGTTGCTGGTGGGAGTATTTGAAACTGACGGAGAAAATTCACAACACTGCTATTCATATTTATAGTAAGCTGGGTTGGATGTTGCTCGGTTACGGCGGGATGTTACTATTCTGCGGACCTGCTTATCACATCAGTAGTTATGGATTAAAAGAAAATCTTTCTCTGCCTTTTTCAATAGCGGGTTTTGTATTACTGGCTGTAGGAATTTTTCAAAAAAACGCCGTTAATATAAAAGCTTTTGGCGCAGCGGCATTGGGCTTATTGTATATTTCACTGAGCTGGGGATTGATGATGGACCTATATCAAAAAGAAATTGATATTCATCTTCATGATACAATGTTTATTATTGGAGGCACTACGATACCCATAATAATAATAGCCAGCATATGGATCAACGATACCATGGCTTATATCGTTGGCTCATTGATCGGTAAAACACCCCTTTCCAAAATTTCTCCAAAGAAAACATGGGAAGGAACAGTTGGAGGTATCATCCTCGCGGTTATTGTTGTGGCCCTGATCATACCCCTGGTTTTTTTTAAAGCTCCATTTGCCGATACAGCTTCAATGCTCCTTGTTGCTCCGATAGCATTAATCGCTGCTATTACGGGCACATTCGGCGATCTGCTAGAATCCAAACTTAAAAGAATGGCAGGTGTAAAAGACAGCGGTTCCATCATGCCGGGCCACGGTGGTTTTTTAGACAGGTTTGATTCACTATTATTAGCAACTCCCTTTGTCTGGTTGTATATTAATCTCGTAATGAAGTATTGAGAATCGAACAATAGACAGGGAGCACGAGTTATCAAGTTCTTCTGCAATTTTACATTTTACATTCATTATTCATCTGTTCAATATTCTCCTCTATCTTCATGCCGGGCCATGGTGGTTTTTTAGACAGGTTTGATTCACTATTATTAGCAACTCCCTTTGTCTGGTTGTATATTAATCTCGTAATGAAGTATTGAGCATCGAACAATAGACAGGGCGCCACGAATTATCAGGTTCTTCCGCAATTTTACATTTTACATTCATTATTCATCTGTTCAATATTCTCCTCTATCTTTGCCCTTCAACCGGTTAGCATGACAATTCATAAGGAAGGATACAAGATCATTGCATGGAGCACAATCATTTTAGTCGCCCTCAACATCCTTTCATTTTACTTTCTCAGTTTTGAATATCCTGCTATCAGTTGGGTGATCTTTATCGCTACGCTGGCACTATACATTTTTATTATTTCTTTTTTTCGTATTCCCAAACGTGAACACACTATCCGTGAAGATGCGATCATTGCACCAGCCGATGGAAAAGTGGTGGCGATCGAGGAAGTGCAGGCCGATGAATATTTTACCGATCGCCGCATACAGGTTTCCATTTTCATGAGCCCGTTAAATGTGCATGTCAATCGTAATCCTGTTAGCGGTGAAGTAGCTTATAGCCAGTATCACCCCGGTAAATACCTTGTTGCCTGGCACCCTAAATCATCTACGGAGAACGAAAGACATTCCGTAGTATATCGTAAAAATGGCAAAGAGATACTGGTAAAGCAAATCGCTGGCGCATTGGCTAAACGTATCATCAACTATCTGCAAGCAGGCCAGCAAGTGAAGCAAACCGAAGAAATGGGTTTTATTCGTTTTGGTTCAAGGGTTGATCTTCTCTTACCACTTGATGCAAAGATCCATGTCAAAATCGGGGATACGCCACAGGGTGGTGTTACTGTTGTTGCTACCTGGTAGTTATTTATGCCGGTTAAATTATCATGTATATTTTCCCGCAGATGACGCAGATTTTCCCGCAGATCATCGCAGATTACTTATCTATCTATAAAATATTTTCCAACTCCTTCAACGAATACACTGTGTAAGTTGGCCGTTTGCCCGGAATAATTTCTACCGGCTCATTACTGACATGATTCACATGCACCTGGTCGATACCCGCATTGGCAGCACCGGCAATATCCACTTCAATAGAATCACCGATCATAATGCTATGTTCCTGCAACGCATTGGCCTTTGCCATCGCATACTCAAATATCTCCTTATTTGGTTTCAGGCTATTGGAGCCTTCGGAAGTAATCACTTCGGTAAAGAATGGACTAAGACCAGAATATTTCAATTTGCTATGCTGTGTTTTTTCAAAACCATTGGTGATAAGATGCAACACATAGTTTTTGCCCGTTAAATATTCCAGGATCTCTTTTGTATGAGGAAAGAGTATTGTTCTTGATGGTAATAGATCGAGAAAACGGACATTCATCGTATCGGCCAGTTTTTCATCGGCGATCTTAAAATCAAGCAGGGCAAGCCACATTCTTTTTACCCTCAGCTCTTCCTGTTTGATATATCCTTTGCGATAACGCTCCCAGAGTTTGTCATTATGTATAATGTAATTCTTATGGAAAAGGTCAAAATCATAAACACCCCGGTCCTTTAATTGCAGTTCTTCATAAAGATGCGAAAGCGTTGCCCTTGCATTAGCCTCAAAATCCCACAGGGTATGATCAAGATCGAAAAAGAGATGCTTGTATTTCATGCTGCAATTTACGATAGTGTTTCAGTTTCCCGCAAAGGCACCAAGATCATGAAGAAAAATAGCTTTGTGTCCTTTGTGTCTTTGTAGGAAATATTATTAAGCCGATTACGATAGTGTTTCAGTTTCCCGCAAAGGCACTAAAATCACGAAGAAAAATAGCTTTGTGTCCTTTGTGTCTTAGTGGGAAATATTTTTAAGACGACACATTATCAATTTAGCGGGAACGAAGAATGAATTAAATTACACCAGTTTATTTATCATGAATATAATTATCACGGGCGCATCAAAGGGGATCGGCAAAGCAACAGCAGAAATATTCGCGGCAAATGGGCATAACCTGTTTATTTGTTCGAGAGGAGAAGTGACATTGTATAAAACTGTTGAAGAGTTGATGACAAAATATCCTGCAGTTAACATCAAAGCAAAACCATTTGACCTGAGTGTAAAAGAGCAGGCGATGGCTTTTGGCAGTTGGTGCCTGCAGCACGCTGTGCCGGATATCCTGGTCAACAACGCAGGATTATTTGAACCCGGTAGTGTTTATAATGAGCCTGATGGCGTAGTAGAAAGTCAGCTGGCCACCAACCTGCTCAGTGCCTATCATCTTACAAGAACTTTATTACCCGGCATGATGGAAAGAAGTTCGGGACATATTTTCAATATGTGCTCCATTGCTTCATTACATGCTTATAAAAACGGGGGGGCTTATAGCATCAGCAAATATGCCATGTATGGATTCAGCAAAAACCTGCGCGAAGAAATGAAGCCACATGGTATTAAGGTCACGTCGGTGCATCCCGGCGCGGTAATGAGTGACTCCTGGAGCGGGTTTGATAATTCGGCTAAGCGAATTATGGAGGCCGAAGACATAGCCAAACTCATCTATTCCGCTTCCCAACTTTCTTTCCAGGCCTGTGTTGAGGATATTGTGATTCGCCCCCAATTAGGCGATCTTTAGCTTTCACACGCAAATCTTACCCTTTACATATTTTCAAATAAATTTTAGAAAGGCTGTTTTATTTTTAAACCCGTCTTTCAATGAAGAGAGTCTTCTCC
>DASVNY010000334.1:0-5372 GCA_036383615.1 Chitinophagaceae bacterium | reverse complement strand
ATGGTTTGACTTGTTACATAAATAACATTGGTGCGGGGCATGCGCAACAGCATCAGCATGCAAAGCATTCGTTCTTCATAATGATTGATGCCGCTGATCTTGGATAATATTTCCTTGTCCATCGAAAGCGACGGAACGATCACCACCGTTCGTGGTGCCAGCTTATCGGGAAAAACTCTTTCAAATTGCTGCGGGAAACGGGCCTGGAGTTTTTTGAACTGCAACACTTCCGACACAGATCCTCTTTCAATATTGGTACTACGATTACCGGAAGTAGTCGTAGTAGTATTTGCTTCTTGCATTTGCATAAGAATTTAATGTGCTTCCATGCAGGTACAAGTTTTTGCAATGAATATTGGAGATCAGGCTTCTTGTCCGGTCCACAGGGCTCCGCCGATCGTGCTGCGGCTTGCCCCCGTTTGGGAAGATAAAAAATTATATTCTTCCCGCCAGCGTAATATCCCCATCAGCCCGATACAGGTGGCTTTGGCTATTGAACCTGGCAGGTCTTTTTCAATATTTAGTTTTTGAGCAGCAAAGGAGTAAAATTCACCGTTTCCTCCCAGTTCAATATCCATTGCAGGGAGATCAGTGATCACGGGCAGCTTTGTGGCTGCTGCAACAGAAGCGCCATTGAAAATCGTATCGCTGACTTCAGTGTGCAAGGTGATCATGGCGATCCGGTATTGCAGGTTGTGCTTTTCAATAAAACCACTGATGAGCGGGTTAACAGGCCCGGCAGGGTATGATTCTGTTGCCCCCGTTTCTACGTTCCATTTTCCTGCATTCTCATGAAATTCTGCAAAAGCCAGCGTAAAGCCATTACCAGAAAATAAAATTCCCAAACTGCGATAGACCATCCTGTTATAGATTTTAACCCCGATATTTGATAGTGTATCACTTTGAAATATTTCCTACAAAGCCACCAATCTGACTAAGAAAATCAAAGAAATAACTTTGTGTGCTTTGTGCCTTAGTGGGAAACCAATACACTACCGATATTTACCGGGAACAGATTTGTTTTAGATTTGCTCAAAAATACGCTTTTAGCGATAGGCGATCCGTCATTTCAAATCCTTCATTTAAAATTTATACCGTGATTGTAAACCTGAGCGAACAACATTCATTAGTGAGCAATTGGGTAGCCGAGTTGCGGGATGTCAATATACAGGTTGACCGGATGCGTTTTCGCCGCAACCTGGAAAGAATTGGCGAGGTGGCCGCTTATGAAATAAGCAAAGTGCTTCCTTTTGATGAAAAAGAAGTGCAAACGCCACTGGGCATCGCCGATAGTAAAATAATGAGGGATCAACCGGTGCTGGCAACCATTCTTCGTGCAGGTTTGCCTTTGCACCAGGGATTGCTTTACTATTTTGACAAAGCCGATAACGCATTTATTTCAGCCTATCGCAAGCATAATAAGGATGGCAGTTTTGAAATAAGTCTTGATTATGTTTCCTGCCCTGAACTGGAAAACCGGGTGGTCATTATCTCTGACCCCATGCTGGCAACGGGCTCTTCTCTTGTAAAAACCATTCACTTTCTGAAAGAAGAAGGCAATCCAAGAGAGATCCATATTGTAGCCGCCATTGCCTGCACCGTGGGCATTGAATATGTGAAAAGAGAAGAGCCATCTGTTACCATCTGGTGTGGTGATATTGATGATGAGCTGACGGCAAAAGGCTATATCGTTCCAGGACTGGGCGATGCCGGTGATCTTGCTTTTGGTACCAAAGTTCAGATGTAGAATTTATTCGATATTGGCCAGGGCCAGCCGGCATTAACTTGCTGGCAAAGCAGCAGTATTTTCCGTTTGCAGGTCTTTTGATTTTATTGTACTTTCCGGGTCATTTCTAACCAGTTTGAAGCAATTAATAATTGATCAGCAACGTTTATTTAATTCAACAGGCAGCATTCCGAGGATCCCTTAATTGATGAAATGAAAAAACTTCTTTCCACCCTAACTGTTTGTGTGGCTTTGGTAAGTGTGACAACTGCCCAGGACCCCAATTTTTCTCAATTTTTTGCTTCTCCCATGACGCTCAACCCTGCCCTGACGGGTAAGTTCGATGGGGTGTTCAGGGTTGCGGGAAACTTCAGGGATCAATGGCCCACTATTCAAAATGCATTTGTTACTAAAACAGCTTCTATTGACTTCAGCGTTCTGAAAAATCGTATCCCCGAGATCGATCAGTTCGGAATAGGATTTTTGGGATTTACCGATCGTGCAGGTGATGGGGTGTTGGTGAATAATTCAGCAGGCATTTCTTTGGCTTATCATAAAGGTTTAGACGAAGACGGGTTTCACCAGCTCGGTGTGGGATTCCAGGGTTCTTTTGTAAATAAAAGACTGGATGTGGGTAAGGTCGTGTTTGAAGATGAACTCGGCCCTACCGGTTTTGTTCCCGGCACCACCAGTGAGATCTTCCCCAACCAGCGGGTGAACGTAAAATACTTTGATCTTAACGCCGGTGTGTTATATAACGGTAGCACCAATGGTTATAATAATTTCTATATCGGCGCTTCTATGTATCATATCAATCGTCCGAAAGAAAGTTTCCAGGACGACAAGTTTTTTTTACTGAACGTCAGGACAACGATTCAGGCCGGAGGTAAAATACCTGTAGGTCCTTATAACTATCTTCATTTTTCTGCCAATCATAGCATGCAGGCAAAGGCCAAGAACACGGTTGTTGGCGGCGCTTATGCACTCAACCTGAATGGTGATGAAAGCAATCCCACCAATATTTATTTTGGTAGCTGGTATCGTTTCAATGATGCTATCATTCCTTATGTAGGTTTGGAATTTGGCGAATGGCATTTCGGTGTAACGTATGACGTGAATACCTCCAGCCTGAAACCCGCTTCCAATACAAGAGGCGGTATTGAAATTTCACTCATCTACATTAAGAAGCCTGTTGACCCGAATGCAAAGAAGCTGAATTGTCCTAAGTTTTAAGCTAAGAGTATAAAGGAGTAAAAGAGAGAAAGAGTTAGTGGTAACTGACTCAAAGTTGACTTCATTCTCTAATGCAGTTAATATAATAATAGTATCCCGAATTAGCTGAACCAAGTGACCAATACAACCACCCCGACCATACTCTTTCAACTCATTTTCTCTTTTGTTCTCTTAGCCAATTCTTTTAAGCTAAGAGTGTAAAGGAGTAAAAGAGAGAAAGAGTTAGTGGTAACTGGCTCAAAGTTGACTTCATTCTCTAATGCAGTTAATATAATAATAGTATCCCGAACTAGCTGAACCAAGTGATCAATACAACCACCCCGACCATACTCTTTTAACTCATTTTCTCTTTTTGTTCTCTTAGCCCATACTCTTTCAACTCCTTTTCTCTTTTATTCTCTTAGCCAATTCTCTCATCCTTTCATCAACAGAGGTAGAATAAACCAACAGAACAGCGTGATCAGTATTACAGATACAATATTCATTACAAACCCTGCCCGCATCATTTGTTTGATCTTGATATGACCGCTTGCAAATGCAATGGCATTGGGTGGTGTTCCCAGCGGGATCACCACTCTTTAATGAGTATCTTACAAAAGCCTTTAAGTTAATTGACTTAGAGGCTTTTTTGTGTCCAGACCCTCCATAATGGCACAGCTTCCCACAAAAAAATTGGTCACCTAACTGGTCACCAAAAAAATTCTACTGGTCACCATTGGCAAAAGTTTAGGCTGATGGAATTTGACAGCTTTTAAATCCTGAATTTTTGGTCTAAGTTTGCGGTCTCTTAGCTCTTTAACAGACTGTTTAGGCCAGATAGATAAGGTTATATAAGCGACAATTACCAATCCAGTGGAATCATCATTTCCGAAAAACGAATGACTATCCATTAAGTCGTTTTCCTGCCGTTGGCAGGAGTAACCAAAAATCAATCATCATGTCAACGATTAGAATTCTATTTTGGCTTAACAGGTCAAAGGTGAATAGGAAATTGAACAAAGCTCCTATTTATTTAAGGATTACTGTTAAGGGGAAGAAAAAGGAAAGTGCAACGGGTCATTGGATTAATCCAAATGAATGGGACACCTTAAAGCATCGAGCAAAAGGTAACTCAGAGTCCAGTTCATTAATTAACAATTACCTCATTGCAACAAAAGCAAAATTCCTGCAAACTCAGAACAACCTCACTGTTGCAGGTTCTCCCAATATTACTGCGGAGTATGTGATGGAAAGGCTTTTAGGTGTCAACCCTGAAAAGAAAACCTTATTGCAGTTATTCGACTATCACAATAGTCAGGTAAAAGAGCAAATAGGTAACGGTTTCAGGGAAGGTACTTATAAGCATTATGTTGTTACCAGAAACAAAGTCGAAAAGTTTCTAAAGGACAGTTACGGAGTAGATGATTTTCCACTTGAAAGTCTGTCTCACCAATTTGTAAATGATTTTCATTATTACTTGAAAACAGCTCAGAGTTTATCAGGTAATACGGCCATGAAAAAAATAAAGCAGTTGAAAACAGTCATTTCAATTGCATTAAAAAATGAGTGGTTGACAAGAAATCCATTTGCAAATTTCAAGTGTTGGTATAGAGACCCGAAAAGGGAAGCTTTAACACAAGAGGAAATTGATCTACTGGCTTCAAAAAGCTTTTCTACTGAAAGGCTGACAGTGATAAGAGATATTTTCTTGTTTAGCTGTTATACTGGACTAAGGTTTTCTGATGTTCAGAAATTAACCCCTGAAAATATTATGAAAGGGGTTGATGGAGAGCAATGGTTAACAGTAGATACAATAAAAACAGATGACAGGTGTAATATTCCCTTACTGCTTCCAGCATTGCAGCTAATAGAAAAATATGGCACACATCCCGAATGTTTAAATAAGGGGGTGCTATTCCCAACAAGAAGCAATCAAAAAACCAATGAGTTTTTAAAAGAGATTGCCGAAATAACAGGGATAAAGAAAAAGCTGCATTTTCATTTGGCAAGGCACACATTTGCGACGACTATCACCTTAAACAACGGTGTTTCATTAGAAGCTGTTGGTAAGATGTTAGGACAAAAGAACATAAGAACGACGCAGATTTATGCCAAGATGAACAACACAAGGATAAGTAACGAGATGAACCTTGTTAAAAACAAGTTTGAAGTTATTGCAGGTCAGAAAATGGCAACTACAAGTAACAGGTAAACCATTTTTAAAACCGTAGCAGTCCTTTATAAAATGTAAAGGGCTGCTGTAAAACTTTAAGCGCATGACGATAGATGTCGTTAGTAGAAATGAGTATTTAGAATTAAAACAGATACTCCATGAGATTTTAGAAAGATTGCCAAAGTGTTTTACTGGCAACAAAAAAGAATTTCTCACGGCGAAAGAAGTGAAAGAAATTCTAAGGTGCAGTGATAGCACATT
>DASVNY010000333.1:0-5097 GCA_036383615.1 Chitinophagaceae bacterium | reverse complement strand
CTTCATACAGGATAATGCCGGTAGCAACGGAAACATTGAGGCTTTCAAAATCAGATCTCATCGGAATACTGATCTTTTCATCGCATATTTTAAGCAAAGCCGGGTAGATGCCCTTCTCCTCGCTTCCCATTACAATGGCACAGGGCTCAGTGAGATCGCAATCGCTGATATTTTTGGAAGCTGTCATTTCGCTGGCAAAAACCTTAATGCCATTCAGGTGTAATTCATCAACGGTTTTCATCAGGCTGTTCACCCGGCAAACGGGAAGCTTTTCCAAAGCGCCGGCTGAAGTAAGAATCGCATCTTCATTCAATGCGCCTACTCCTTTATCGGGAATGATCAGCGCATGCACACCACAACAATGGGCCGTACGGGCAATGCCTCCAATATTCCGTATATCCGTTATGCCATCAAGAATAAGAAATAACGGGGTCTCTCCATTCTCAATCACCCATGAAATAATATCCTGCAGGTTTTGGTACTGCACTTTCGCGATCTGCGCCACCACCCCTTCATGATCTGTGATATTAAATCCATTCAACTTGGCTACCGGAACATAATTGACCGGAACCGTATTTAAAGTAGCCAATCGTTTTATTTCGCTGATCTCTTTACCAATCGCTTTTGTGTCAAGATAGATCCTGTCAAGCTGTTGCCCGTTTTGCATGGCATGGAGAACGGCCTGCCTGCCGATAACAAGCGAACTTTTTTTGGGGCGATGTTGATGCCTGAAATTTTTCACGTTACAAAGAAATGAAAAAGAAGCTGTCTCAAAAGATAAGTAAAAAAATTCTCGCAACGGCGCAACGACGCAATGATTGATTCTCAGTATCTGTTTTCTTTGCGGCTTCGCGGCGTTGCGAGAAATATTCGCTTTTGAGACAGCTTCTTACTATTATCTAATGCGTTATTTTATTCCAAAAGCTTTTTTCACTTTGCCTACATAATCCAGCTTCTCCCAGGTGAACAGTTCTACTTTCTTTGTCACTTTTTTGCCATCTGGAGAAACGAATGTTTTTTCCACCACTTCTGATTTACGGCCCATATGTCCATAAGCGGCTGTTTCGCTATAGATCGGGCTGCGCAGTTTCAAACGCTGCTCGATAAAATAAGGGCGCATATCAAAAATACCTTGCACGATCTTAGCGATCTGGCCATCGTTCAGGTTCACTTTAGCAGTACCAAATGTGTTTACATTAACACTGGTTGGCTGCGCTACACCGATCGCATAAGATACCTGTACCAGTATTTCATCAGCTACTCCCGCAGCTACAAGGTTCTTCGCAATATGTCTTGTTGCATAAGCTGCGCTGCGGTCAACTTTTGAAGGATCTTTTCCGCTAAATGCACCACCACCGTGAGCACCTTTACCACCGTAGGTATCAACAATGATCTTACGGCCTGTTAAACCAGTATCTCCATGCGGCCCACCAATTACAAACTTGCCGGTTGGATTGATATGATACTTGATATTGTCATTAAAAAGCTTCGCGTATTTCTTATACTTCGCCTTCACTCTTGGGATCAGGATATTGATAACATCATCCTTGATCTTTTTGAGCATTTTTTCATCAGCATCAAAATCATCATGCTGTGTTGATACAACGATCGCATCGATTCTTACAGGTTGATTTTTATCATTGTATTCTAATGTTACCTGGCTCTTTGCATCAGGACGCAGGTATTTGATCTGCTTGTTCTCTCTTCTTAATGCCGCTAACTCGATCAGTAATTTATGTGCGAGGTCAAGCGCCAGCGGCATATAATCATCCGTTTCATTGCTGGCATAACCAAACATCATTCCCTGGTCACCGGCACCCTGCTCTTCTTTTTTCTTCCTGTCAACACCTTGGTTGATATCTGAAGATTGTTCGTGGATAGCCGATAAAACACCGCATGAACTTGCTTCGAACATGTATTCGCTTTTGGTATAACCAATTTTGCGGATCACATTACGGGCAATCTCCTGCACATCCAGGTAGGCCTTTGATTTTACTTCACCAGCCAATACCACCTGGCCCGTTGTTACGAGTGTTTCGCAAGCCACTTTTGATTGTGCATCAAAAGCAAGAAAGTTATCGATCAGGGCATCGGATATCTGGTCAGCCACTTTATCGGGGTGTCCTTCAGAAACACTCTCAGACGTGAAGAGGTAAGACATAAATCAACTTTTTAATTTTAGATAGAGGGTTAGTTTAAAATAATGGCCGGATCGGGATGATCAGACCATAAAATCGGGTGCAAAGATAACACCCGATACAATTCGTTCCTGACAGCTTTTCCACTAAATTTTGGAGTAAATGATCCTGAGTCGCATCCGGCGTGTATTAGTTACCGGCGAGCCGCCATACAATCTCACTCTTCCCCTGGCGATCGTTGGGTTTACACCTATTGTTACTGTTGCATCAGTCATCTTGCCGGGAATGCCATACTGATCAATTACAAAGAAGGGAGATGACACCCGAAGGTCATACACCGGCAGGGTTTGATTGACCACATGCTGCACATACCTGGAAATATTGAACTTCCATGTTTTGATAGGTTTACCTGAGCCATCAACTGCGCTCAAAGGCAAGCCGCCAAAATAGTAAGGTGTCAATGAGCCCTGTCCGTCCGGTTGCATATCATAAGGAATGGTGCGATATTTTGAAATGGTCGGATCCCATGCATCAAGCATTAGCGAAGTGGGTACTGTAAAGATATCATCACTCGGATCGTAAACCTGTTCCATGATCAACTCGGCACGGTGAACAACCCTGTTACTCAAAGCAGCTAAACCGGGTATCTTGATAGTTGCGTAGGTGCCGGGGGTATTTTGAATATACACTATATCATCCTGCGAAGGATTACTCGCTGAGCTGGTGATAGTAGTGGGATGCGTACGGGTGACGAGATTAGCAGACGCCGAGAATAAGGTGAAATTGAAATATTTGAATGTTGTATCTGCATTCAAAACATTATTCTTATCGTACCGATAATAGATGGCCAATTTGGTTTTGGCGCCACTGAGGTTATATGCAATGATCGCATTACCTGCAGTTGCTTCTAATGCAAAGCCATTGAATTTGGTTTGAAAAGCCGAATCAGAAAGATAGGCACCGGTTGCAGAAGAATCATAATTCAGCAGCCGGTGTCCAAAATTAGGATCTAAACGAATTCGCAGCACGTTATTGGTTGTATCCTGCGGTGCAGCTGTAGTATCATCCAGATCACGCGGGAAAAATGTTTTTGAACCAAGCAGGTTGGAATATGTAAAAGTATTATTGGTGATCAGGTAATTGGAATCGTATTTGAAATTAGTTGCCTGGTCCACCTCATACACATTTACAGTCTGTGCAGCATTGGTATCACCATAAGTGCTGTTATACTCCAGTACCAATACTACCGAATCAATATGAAGACTATCAGACTTGTTCTCAAAAGAGTATTTGTAAAAATTAGGCTTTAGCTCAAAAAACAATTTAGCGTCCGTTGTTCCGAAAATCGGATCGTTGCTGATCTTTCCAAGAAAATAAGTACTTAACTCATTGAACCTTGTAGAATCCAGTAATGGATCAAAGATCCCATTATAGGTTTCAACGGTAATGGTCGTATCAAACGTGTGAATATTGTCAACCACAGGAATAAGATCATCGCCAAGATCAGTAGCCTCATTGATCTTGCGGCAAGCTGAAAAAACGATCATCAAACCAGTAATGGAAATAAAAAGCAGTAGAGCAAACTGTCTATTCTTCACAAGAAAGATTTAATCCGGGTTAGAAATTGATTATTTGGCAAGTTCGCCATACAGTTGTAAATAGTCTGTTAAATCTGAATCAGGATTATACGGCAATGTCTTTTTACCTCTCACTTTAGTGAACTCATCGGCTAATTTCTTATCGATCTTTTCCGCACCAAAAGTGATCGCATCGGCAAATGTCGCACCGCCGCGGAACATAGCTGTATTGGTAGCTTCCTTGTAAACTTCAAGATCTTTATCCTTTAAGGAAGCATGTATCAATGCCTTTTTAATAAAATCGTTGCCAAGCTTTTCTTTAAATGTATTCTGCCCAACGGTGAATACCACTTTGCTGTGAGCAAACACCGGTTCTTTCTTATACACCGTTTTTAAATAAGCAGGAATCAATCCTGTCATCCAGCCACTGCAATGAATGATATCCGGGGGCCAGCCAAATTTCTTTACTGTTTCCAATGCTCCCTTACAGAAAAAGATAGTGCGAAGCCCATTATCATCAAACCATTTTTCATTCTCATCATGAAAGATGGTCTTGCGTTTGAAAAGATCCTCGTTCTCTAAAAAATAAACCTGCAATCTTGCGCTTGGCAAAGAAGCCACTTTAATTTGAAGCGGCAGGTCATCATTATCAACAGAAACATTTATACCTGACAGGCGAACCACTTCATGCAAACGGTGACGGCGCTCATTGATCACGCCAAAACGAGGCATGATACAACGCACCTCATACCCGTTATCGTTTGCTTTAATGGCCAGCTTGTTCACGATCTCCGAAAATTCAGTCAGCTCCAGGTAGGGTGACATTTCATTAGCTATAAAGAGAATCCTTTTCTTTGCTGACATTTGTATCCTTTTTGTTTAACCTTTTTTCTGCGAAAGGGGGCAAAGGTAGCCATTTTATGTGTAAATCTTATGTTTACAAGCAATTCACCCTGCAAAAACCAGCAATATGATCTTATTTAAAAAAGCAACTGATCTGCATAAATGGCTTGATGCACAGCGAAAAAATGATAAAAAGATAGGCTTTGCTCCAACAATGGGGGCATTACATCCCGGGCATATTTCACTTATCGAAGCCAGCAAAAAAGCAAATGATATAACCGTCAGCAGCATATTTGTCAATCCTACTCAATTCAACGATCCGAAGGATTTTGAAAAATATCCCGTGACCATCGATACGGATATTTATATGCTGGAGAATGCTGGTTGCGATGTATTGTTCCTGCCAACAGTTTCCGAGATATACCCTCCGGGCTTTGAAAAACAACAATACGATCTCGGCTATCTTGAAACCTTACTAGAAGGTAAATACCGGCCGGGACATTTCCAGGGCGTGTGCATGGTGGTGCACCGGCTCATTG
>DASVNY010000332.1:0-5165 GCA_036383615.1 Chitinophagaceae bacterium | reverse complement strand
CCTTCCATAAAAAAAATCCAGGTAGCTGAAGATGTTCCCATATCAAGTATCCAACGTCCAGTATCCGGTCTCCAGTCCAAGGGAACTCCTTCGGAGCAACCTGCTCTCCCCGACCCAGGCCCCCGTAAAATATCCGCACTGGATAAGATCCGCAAGCAGTATAAAAGCAATGGCGCATCTTCAAATGGAAATACTAACCAGCCCCTGGATGATGAATCATTAACTAAAGCATGGAAAAACTATGTACTGAAACTAAAAGAAGCAAAGAATCCCGCTGCCCAGCCTTTTGACCTGGCGGTGCTCCGTATCAAAGATGAAAATTGTTTCGAGGTCGTTACTTCCAATAATATCGAGCAAAAATTCATTGAACAGGAAAGAAACAAGCTTTTCCATTTCTTACAGGATTCATTACAAAACCGCGTGCTCCAGTTTAATGTAACTGTAGAAGAAAGACCACAGGACAGGCCGCCGATCGAAATTTCATTAACAGCCAAAGAACAGTTTCAGAAAATGATCGAACAGTATCCGCTGGTGAAGGAATTAAAGGATCGTTTGCGTCTTGATCTGGACTATTGAACATAGGACCAGATGAACGGAGGAACAGATGAATGTCAAAGTAACTAATCCACTCTAACTATTGTTAGCCTCTTCTATTCATCATTTTACCTTAATTTCGGCCAAAATTTAAAAGGCAATGGCCGAAGTGATATTGATGCCCCGCCTCAGCGATACGATGACAGAAGGAGTGATCGCTGCCTGGCACAAAAAAATTGGCGATAAAGTAAAAAAAGGCGACCTGCTGGCTGAGATCGAAACCGATAAAGCCACGATGGAGCTCGAAAGCTATAAAGACGGTACACTTTTACATATCGGAACCGATAAGGGGGGAAAATTGCAGGTTGATGACCTGCTCGCTATTGTTGGTAATGATGGAGAAGATATCTCTGGTTTGGTGAAGCAACATGGTGGAGGTGGTGCAACGGACAATAAGCAAGAGGCAACAGGCAACCAGCAACCAACAACCAGCAACAAGGCAACCAGCAACCAACAACCAGCAACCAGCAACAAGGAGCAAGCAACAGCTACTTTGGACGTTTCCAAAATGGACGAAGTGGTATTGATGCCAAGGTTGAGTGATACCATGGAAGAAGGTGTTATTGCTTCATGGCATAAAAATGTTGGCGATCCAGTGAAGAAAGGTGATGTGCTGGCTGAAATCGAAACCGACAAAGCCACGATGGAGCTGGAAAGCTATAAGAACGGAACGCTACTATACATAGGAGCACAAAAAGGCGAAAAGATCCCTGTCAATGGTTTGCTTTGCATCATTGGTGAAAAAGGAAAAGTGGATGTTGATGCGATTGTTGCTGCAGTGAAAGGAGGCGGAGCTGTAAAAACACAAGATACAAGCGACAAAGCGCAAGAAACTTCGCAACCAGCAACAGGCAACCAGCAACCAGCAGCCAGCAACAAGGAACAAACAACCAGCAATCAACAATCATCAACAGACAACGGCAGGCTCAAAGCTTCTCCTCTTGCGAAAAAATTAGCAAAAGAAAAAGGTATCGATCTGCAGTCGGTTCATGGAAGCGGTGATGGTGGTCGTATCATCAAAGCAGATATTGATAATTATTCTCCGGCTTCACAACCGGCAGCATCTTCTGCTAAAGCAGCCACTCCTGCTCCTGTATTTGCACCGGTTGCAGGACAGGAAGGTCATACCGACATACCTAATTCACAAATAAGAAGTGTAATTGCACGTCGCCTCGCAGAAAGCAAATTCTCTGCTCCGCATTTTTATCTCACGATGGAGATCAATATGGATAATGCGATGACGGCAAGAGCACAATTAAATGAAGTATCGCCAGTTAAAATAAGCTTTAATGATCTTGTTGTTAAAGCGGCGGCATTGGCATTACGCCAGCACCCTGCCGTGAATGCTTCATGGTTAGGTGATAAGATCCGTCGTCATCATCATATTCATATCGGTATCGCAGTTGCTATTGAAGACGGGCTGATCGTTCCGGTGATCCGTTTTGCCGACCAAAAAGGATTGCCGCAGATCGCTGCTGAAAGCAAAGACTTGAGTGGTAAGGCAAGAAATAAGAAACTGCAGCCAAATGAATTCACCGGCAACACCTTCACCATATCTAACCTGGGTATGATGGATATTGATGAATTTACAGCCATCATTAATCCGCCGGATAGCTGTATCATGGCGGTAGGACGTATCAAAGAAGTGGTGGTGAAAAAAGGCGAAGGCTTTGCAGTCAGCAATGTGATGAAGATTACCCTAAGCTGCGATCACCGTAGTGTTGATGGCGCCACCGGGGCAGCATTCCTGCAGACCTTTAAAAAATACCTGGAAAATCCCATTACCATGTTATTGTAAAAGTGATTTTACAATTCTCTCAATAGTAAAGCTACCATTCGGTGGCTTTTTTTATCCACAAAACTTTGATGTGGCAATATTGTTGAAGATTTTGTAGCGTAATTACTGTCGCCTTTTAAGTGTATTATCTTAAAGTGGAAAAATATACTTCTCTGCCGGATAATACCCTGGTAAGGTTGACAGTTATATTGTAAGAATAAATCAATACCTATGGAAGAAAGAGAGATGCGGGAATTTTCCTGGAGCATTTTTTTCTGCGTAACAGCCGTTAGCTTTTTCATTTTCAGTGTTGCCCTCGACTTGCTGGATGCATCACGCAGTGGATTATTTCTTAAAATAGGTCTTGTCCTTGGAGGACTGGGCATATTATCCTTTTTAAACACATGGCTGGGTGACAGAGCTGGTAAATCATCTGTTTCTTCAAAACAGCAACAAGAGCTTTTATAAGGTCATTTTTTCAAACAGACCAGTTTCCCATCCATAGTGGAAGCCACGATCGTGTTTTTGTTTATTACCCTCACTGTGTTCACCATCGAATTATCTATTTTATAGGCCCATATTATTTTTTGTATTGTAGGATCGATACAATAGACCACGCCGCTTTTAGTACCAAAGAAAACAAGTCCTTCCTTCTCTATCAGCATTGAAGGCACATGCTCATACCCAAACCCACAGTGCATTTTCCAGGCTGCTGATTGTTTTTCAGGTGATGCAGCATAAGCCACGATCGTATCCTGCATGGTTTTTCCATATATCCACTTTCCATCTGCTGAGATACCGACCGATTCGCGAACAGTAGCGTCATTATTTCTCCATAAGGTTCTTCCAACCTTTGCATCAATGGCGGAAATATACCTATCGGGTGCAACTATATAAACAATACCGTTTGACGCAACAGGAATACAAGATGCTGGTGAATAATTTCTGACCGTTGAACCATTGTTCCATTTCCATATCAATTCACCTGATGAGCTACTCACTGCATATAGATTCCGGTCCCATGCACCAAATATCAGCTTACCATCATACAACAGTGGAGTACTTACAACCGGGCCATCCAATCCTCCCAATTTCCAGGTCAGTTTACCATTATGAATGTTCAATGCGATGAAATGATCGTCACTGCCTCCTATAAACGCTGTATCGCCATTAATTAAAGGCGATCCGAGCACAGAAGCGCCGGTTCTGTATTTCCATTTCGATCGGCCCGTTTTTATATCCAGTGCATATACATATCCATCACCGGAACCAAAGATCAGCAAACCTTTAGCTACAGCAGGAGATGAAAAAATGGCCCCGCCGGTTTTAAATGTCCAAAGCGGCTTCCCATCTTTTAATGAAAAACAGGTCATCACTCCGTTTTGATTCCCAACAAATACTTTATTATCGGAGACTGCCGGAGTTGAAATGATGTTGGCATCAGAAGCATAACTCCAAATAGCTTTGGGTGCCTCATATTTTTCGTTGATAGAGTAATCAGGTCTTGAAAATTTTTTACCGGTTTGGTAATTCCTTGTTTCAATTTTTACCGATGTCCAGGATTTTAGAGTTCCCACACCGGGTTTTCTTTCTGTAAAAACCATAGAGTCTGAGGTAACATCAACGAGGTTATATCCACCGATCGCTGCCTTAGCCCGTAAATTAGAACGTCCCATTACGCCGGGTATGTCCTCAAAATTCATGGTTTTATTTGCATGACCATGCCCGCAAAGGATCGCCCATGTATTGTAGTTCCTTAAACGGTCCGTTATTTCATACCAATTATCAAGCCCGTTATCGATCGGGTAATGATTTAAAAAAATAACAGGTTGCTGTGGTTTCAGTTTTTTTAATTCAACATCAAGCCAGTTTACCGCATCACGGGGAACATGTCCATCACTCATTCGCACATAGGGACCGGAAGCGCAACCCAAAAAACGTATGCCATTAAATTCGAAACTGAATTTATCATATCCGAATACAGCAGTAAAAGTTACGCCACCACTTTCGCTCCAGCCTGTATCATGATTACCGGGAATGATATACCAGGGCACATTCAAACTATCCAGTATCTGCCTGGCTAATTTTATTTCTTCATTTGTGCCCAACTCGGTTATATCACCTGTAAGCACTACAAAAGCAATATCGGTCATGGCATTAATATCCCTGACAGTGCGACGAAGATCTTCCTCTGCAGAACCATTGGGAGAACCAATATGTGTATCGGAAATAAAAGCAAACCGGAAAGGTTTTACCTGGGCCTTTGTAATAAAAGAAAAACCAAGTAGCAGGAACAGTAATATATTCTTCATGCAGCAAGTTACTTATTGGCTCTTATCAATGACTTCCTGCAAAACATTTTTCCCTTGTTAATATTTCACCTGCACAAAACCGCAGAAAAAACACGCAATACACTATATGATCTGCGCTGATCTGCGGAAAAATCTGCGGAATTTGCGAAAACAAAATCAGGATTGAAATTGACCCACTACTCCGGATTTCTTATTTTCGGTTTCCAAACCTTAACTGCACAACATGATATTTTTAGACATTTCGTCCTGGTGGCAGGCCTTGAATTCAATTGAAAAAATATTCTGGGTCGTTGCCCTGCTGTTTTCAGCGTTGTTCCTTATTCAACTGGTTCTATCTTTTATTACCGGGGATGGAGATCCATCAACCGGTGATGCGGATGATTATGTTGGCGGTGACGATGGAACGGGTCACCAGTTTTTCACTATCAAAAACATGATCGCTTTTTTTACCATCTTCGGATGGACAGGCATTGCTTGTCTTA
>DASVNY010000331.1:0-2327 GCA_036383615.1 Chitinophagaceae bacterium | reverse complement strand
ACTCAAAAACTAAATCCTACCCTCACAAAATACCTTCTTCCATTGAATCCCATTTGCACGGCATCCCAGGAACCGCCGGTTTCTGTATTATAGGCCCAGTCTTTTGCACCTTTTACTACACCGAAGTCAGGATGCACATTGAAAATATTATCCGAACCTGCAAATACAGTAAAGTTCTTGCTGAGTTTATAACTGAAATAAAGATCCGTTACCATTTTGCCTCCATAATTAAACCTGTCAGGCACATAACCACTTCCATTGTCCAATGGAACTACCGGGTCAATACCAGTTGCATCTTCACCATAACCATAAAGGATTACTTCACCGAAATAAGTGAGGCGTGTGCCTGTTGTGAATTTTCCGCAGCCATATTCAAAGTTCATCGCCAGCTTGGTATTGGGGGCAGATGCTTTCAGGAATTTTTGTTCCCTATCGCTGAAAAATGTTTGACGCAAAAATTCTGAACCGGCGAGTTTATCAGGAACATTAATATCATCAATATCGAGTGATTGAAAGTTTCCGGCAAATAAAGCCTTGTACCTATGCTTGCCGACTTTGCGACTATAATCTATTACTACATCAACGCCCCTGTTGGTTGTGTTAACGGCATTGGCGAAGAATTGCGCATAGGTTACATTCAGATCAGCCATTGCATCCCTGAGATCAGCATCGAGGTCAGCATCGCTTCCATCAAACAAACCACTCAATACAACCCTGTCTTTCACTCTTGTCCAATATCCATCAACAGTTATGCTTAATCCTTTAGCTGCCTGCCAGGCAAAACCTAAACTTGCATTCACACTTTTTTCCTGTTTCAACTCATCAATGCCCGCAATTTTTGTAAGCGGATGATAATTCGGTGCAATCTTTACTTCAGCGATCACACCTGCTTGAACAGTAGTGAAAGTTGAACTGAAGTTTATCTGTGCCAATGATGGCGCCCTGAAACCAGTGCTTACAGAACCTCTTAAATTAAAACCAGGCGCTGCTTTTAATCTTGTTGCGAATTTGATATTGCCCGTTGAACCAAAATCATTGTAATTCTCAAAACGGAAAGCGCCATTCACCAGCCATTTATCTGTTACATCATACTCCGCATCTACATAAGCACCGAGAACTGTTCTGTCGGCATCCACTTCATCGGCGGGTTGATAACCAGGGAAGCCCTGTGAGCCGGTTGCCTTATCGCCGGTAGGATCAAAGTTGGCATAAGAAGCTTCTTCGCCGGCAAATATTTTATATTTCTCATAGCGAAACTCGGCACCTAATCCAAGATTGAAAGATTTATCGAATGCCCTGCTAAAATTCAAATTCGTTGTGTTCTGTGTGAAAGTGAATCCACCATCATCAAAATGATTTTGACTGGGGCCGAGCGAAGCATTGAACGTTTTATCGCCAAAGAAATGAAAACGATTGCTACCGATAGAATTGCTGGCATCCCAGTTCCAACTACTTTTTGTTGTGCCTTTAACACCTGCTGTCCATGCAATATCACGGATCTTGGTCTGAATATGCGGGTTGTAAAAAGTTTCGCCGTCATTTGTTTCTTTCATGATAGAAGGAACAAAGATGAGATCACCCATCGCATCGGTGGGGAAACGGTCCTCTCTTGCCGACCAGTTGCGGGTGAAAGCATATGCATCGGATGATTTATGATTATAACCTCCAAATGAATAAAATGATGTGGATGATTTTGCGAAAGGTATCTCGGCATTAAAGAAACCCCCGATCATATCCAGTGACGCGTCACCATTTGCACGGCGATAAATATCAATATACATCGCATCATCATTGTTGTAATAATCAGATGTGTCAAGCGCCTGGCGATAGGTTTTCCCTGTTGTTAAACCTTCCATAGTAAAATTCAGGAACCCCCCATTTTTTCCTAGCTGAAAACCATAATTCAGGTTGGCTGAAAAGGAATTGCCATCTATCTTTTTACCATAGATATATTGTGTTTTCAGATCATCGGCAAAAGCAGTATTGTGCTTGGGGTCATGATAGCCAGCCCAACCCACACTACCAGTGAGGATATTGATATTCTTTTTCAGGATGATATTGATAACACCGGCAATTGCATCGGAACCATACTGCGCAGAAGCGCCATCTCTCAATACTTCAATACGATCAATAGCAGATGCGGGGATGGCATTGAGATCCGTGCCTGAGTTACCTCTTCCTCTTGTTCCAAATACGGCAACAAATGCTGTTTGATGACGACGTTTGCCATTGATCAAAACCAATGTTTGATCAGGGCCCAATCCGCGGAGCGTAGCCAAATCAATATGATCGGCGCCATCGCTGCCACTTTGTTTATTATAATTAAA
>DASVNY010000330.1:0-3790 GCA_036383615.1 Chitinophagaceae bacterium | reverse complement strand
TGTTTTATTTTTTTGGTTTTGAGAATATCAATAGGTATAGCAGGTTTTATAATTAAAGAATTACTGTTGATGAAAACTTTCAGATGCCAGGATAGTTGGCTGAGATTGATATTTTATCACCCCCGAAAGATATTGGCAGATCCTTTCCAGCCTCGGAACAATATTTTCATCAGCGGCATAACATACAATACTTTGTTCTTCTCCCCGTCTAACGACCTTTGTCACATTTCCAATAAGCTCTTTCATGCCGAGGTTTTTCATACAGGACATAGAATGATGATTAAAGTCAAAAGCATTGGCAAATAACTTTTTTAGCTGTTCCTGCCTGAACAGGAAGAGAACAAAAACAACAAACGCATCGACTCCATAGCCTTTTTTTTCAAATGGTTCAGCTATAAAAAGATTAATAAAACAGGATCTATATTGTTCGGAAAAAGTATCAACATAAATAAGGCCGATCGGCTGTTCATTTTCTACTCTTTCTATTATCAACCGGTATTTATAATATTCAGTCTCTCTTATGAATTCTTCGTGAAAGTCTTCATAAGAAATTTCATCTGTATTATAATGCACCAACAGCCTGAATTTCTCCGAATTTCTCCAATCATGGATCGTAACAATATCCTTGTCTTGCGTTTCCCGGAGGCGGATCCTTCTTGTTTCCAATACAATTGAGGTATGTTCTGCAACAGTCTCCATTTCATTTAGTGGTTACTCTTTCAAAAATTTAACCTTGCTTAAAATATTATTCGAAATTTTCTTACCCAACCAAAAACCTTTATCGCAGGAAGCCTGGTAATGTATCCCGGCCAACACTCTTGAATCACCCATTTCCTTTCCCAGCTCATCAAAAGAATTATAATGCCGCGCAGGAAGTTGGAGAGGTTGGTAATTATAATGATCCAATGTCAGATTGAAGTTTTCTCCCAGTACGCTCGTCAGCATTACGGAAACAACACCACCATTCCATGCATGCGCCGAGGGAAATTCAGGATGACCCGGTGTTGCAAAAAGGGCGTTCCATAATGGGTGTTGCATTTTGGCCCTTATATAAGTTATCGGTCTTACAAGATTTACCTGGTACTTTTTTACAAACCCTATGATCGTAGCATCATAAGTGCCCAGGCCAAGTTTTGCATACGCCAACGCTGCCGCATCAAGCTTGCAACCCGATTGCTGAAATGCCTGGAGTAACATCGCAACCAATGATCCTCCACCAGGATAACCCGGGGCATCCCTGTGATAAATGGCAGTAGCACTATCTGCATGTGTAAGCGTTAGCGATCTGTCATAAACATCTTTCACCATTGCATAAAAATCTGAGGAAGAACTGACATCATAGGCTGGTGGTGGGGCAAGTTGCGTTCCATCGCCGCTTCCGTTCACCAATAATCTTCTTTGGCTTGCAAAAGGGTTGACCGGTCCCGCCAATTTAGGTGGCGTTTTTTCCCAAAGACCATCGCCAGTCGGTATGGAATACGTTGACGGAGTTGGTAGTGTGCTCGTGCCATCGGTCTTTGCCCAGTTAAAAATTATTTCCGCAACTGCTCTGCCGAAAGCAATTGAACGTTGCAGCGTGGCCGCATCAGTTTCCAAAGCAAATGACTCTTCCAACTCCTTCTCCAGGTCATTCATTGCGGTTTTATTTGCGGCGGAAGCTCCCGGAAATAAACTCCGGTTCATATAGGCCAATGCGGCATTTGCACTTGCACCCCAATGATAAGCATAGCCAGGTTGCGGATAATCGTTGCCGAGTGTTGATTTAATTGATGGCAGTGCATTCAATTGGCCCGATATTGCCTGATAAGCAGGCATACCTGGCTCAACTGCTTCATACAATGCGATGCCGCAGTAAGCAATTGCTCTGAATGCTTCTGGTGCGCTAACGCCGATATCCATCGGCACACGTAACATCTGCAGTTCCATATTGAGCCAGCGCTGAACAACATCAGATGAATACTCCTTTGTTTGTTTCAGGTGGCCACGCTCCCTGTTGGAATTATTGGTGGCAGACAATTCTTCCTGCTGTGTATTTGAGCTCCTCTCCTTTTGACATGAGATAATAGTAAAAAGAGAGAGCCCCAATAGCATCAGCCATTTAGCGGTTGGTTTAATGATTATTGGTTTCATGATGAAGTGTTTAGTTGTTTTAAAATGTTTTTATTTATGCGCGGATCTTATTTTATAACTACCAGTTTTATTGTCTGCGAAAAGTTTTCTGTTGACATGCTCAAAAAATAAACTCCAGCAGGCATCTCTTTTTCACCATTCACATTCCATTGAATAGTGTAAGTGCCTGCTGCTATTCCGCTATTCACTAAAGTTTTAATGGGCCTGCCCGTGATATCAAATATTATCAGCGACACCTTCTCTGCTTTCGGAACAGAATAAGTGATAGTAGTGGATGAAAAGAACGGGTTGGGATAAGCGTTTAATCGTTCTGCTGCCTGTGAATTTTCAACTGCTTGCTTATTATTAAGAGTGAGAGATGAAATAGAAGAACAATCTCCGAGCACGTCTCCTTTTAATAAGTGATTGGCTATACTTCCGTTCCCCACACATATTGTATTCCCATTATGACACAAAGAGGTCAGGCCATTTTCACATGAATAACCCAATGCTGGTCCATTGTATTTAAAAATTCCACAGGTTGGGCCATTTTTATTGACGCCACCTGTAAAACCGGTGTAACAATTTATCATTGCAACAGCCAGGTGCTCCACTGCTGTATCAATGGTGATCCAGGTGTTACCATCATCAAGTGTATAGGATGAACCGATCCCATGTAACGATGCGTTTGGTGCATACCCGGGAAAATCCTGGCTGCCTGTGCTTACATAAGTTGAAGCGGTGCCGGGAACATACGCAAGATCATTGGTGAACATAGTTCCAGTAGTTTCTACCTCCTCCCAGGTGATCGCGCCATCGCTGGTTCTGTATAGTTCACCATGAACTACCCATAAGCCATGCAATGCATCACGCATTTTCAGGCTGCTGAATTCTATGTTTGTCTCACCAGTTTCATACGCCGCCCAATGCAATCCTTTATCAATGGATTTCCATATCCGGCCAGCGGTGCTAACGGTCCAGAATATGCTGCCTATTCCTTCTGCTGAAAAGACATAACTAAATTCATCCGGTAATGCGGCAGGCATATTTGCTTCGGGCACCCTTGTCCAGTGATTACCGCCATCATGAGTTGTAAAAATTGTAAAGTATCCATTGCTGGGATCACCAAAAATGAGCCCGTCATTTGCATTAAAGAAATAGATGTCAGCGAAGAAGCTGAATGCCTGCCCGAAATCATAATTGAATTGTTCTGTCCAGCTTATTCCCCCATCTGTTGTTTTAACCACTTTTGCAACTCCATTATCAAAATTTGCAAGACTCCCATAACAAAGTGTAGCGCTCAAAGGAGCAATGCCAACTAAAGTAAATTCAGGAAAGGCGCTGATTTTTCCTGGCGTCCAGTGGTTGCCTCCATCTATAGTTCGTGTAAACTCATTCACTGGGGCATTGGGAAGATCAACGACAGGTCCGGCAAATCCCCATGCAACACTATTGTCAACAGCTATTAATTCAACAATGCCTCTTTGTGAAGTGGTAATGCCGCTGGCTTTTCTGATCCATTGAGCTTGAGTTGATGTTCCTGAAAATATTCCTGCTAATAACATTGCAGGTAAAAAAAGGTTTTGATTTATCTTTTTCATCCTGGATCGTTTTAAAAATGATAAAAGAAAGATCAGCTGTCAAAGAAAGAAGGAAATAACACTGAAGTCAATAGCTGAAA
>DASVNY010000329.1:0-3776 GCA_036383615.1 Chitinophagaceae bacterium | reverse complement strand
TTAAGCTGCATTCCTCTCCAGGCCGGAAGGGCAGAATATATTTTTAATAAAGAAATTTTCGAGAGGCTTGGGAGTCGCCTTGCGAAAATTTGGAATGCACCCCTATTGGGTTTGATTTCATTGCCAGCTTTGCTATATTTGGTCCCTGCTGTTCCCTCATTGAAGCACCCAACTATGAAGCCATACAAACTTATCCTGTTTTTCTTTTTAGTTATTTTTCACTATGGCATTGCTGCACAGGTGATCTCTGTTCATACTTTTCAAAAAGATGATAGCCTGCTAAAGAAAACATTCTATGATGAGTCATTAAGAAAGAAAAAACTGTTGATCGCTTCAGCAGAAAAAAAACTGGCAGCTGATTATAAAAAGATATACGACGAACAATTTGATGCGATCACTGATATATGGAAAGGCAGCCGTCCTATTACTTCCGCAGATGCGCATAGTTATTTACAGGCTGTTGTAAAAAAGATCACAGCGGCAAACCCTGAAATAAGTGGAACAGATGCACGTGTGGTTTTTAGCCGTGACTGGTGGCCCAATGCGTTTAGCATGGGAGATGGCACTATTGTGATCAACGCAGGTCTGTTGATCTATCTCAATAACGAAGCGGAACTGGCTTTTATAGTGGGGCATGAGTTGGCACATTATTATCTCGAGCATACTCCCCAGGCCATAAAAAAATATGTAGAGACAATTAACAGCGAAGCTTATCAAAGCGAATTGAAACGGTTATCGAAAACAGAGTACCGGGTTAACCAGCAATTGGAACAAATGGCAAAGGCGATCGCCTTTAACAGCCATGGGCATCGCCGCGACAGGGAAAGTGAAGCAGACAGGTATGCTTTTATGTTTATGAAAAAGGCGGGATTTGATTGCAATGCTATTCGTAGTTGCCTGAATTTGCTCGACAAAGTGGATGATTCTGTTTTTCATCAATCACCGAAACTGGAAACGGTATTCAGTTTTGATGATTATTTTTTTAAAAAAAGATGGGTGCAAAAAGAATCCAGCATCTTTAGCGAGTTAAAGGAGGATAATTCACCTCTTTCAGAAAAAGAAAAGGACTCATTGAAAACACATCCTGATTGCAGCAAGCGGATTGCCATGCTTGAAGATTCAATGCTGGCTTCGGGAAATACCGGGAAGCAGTTTGCAGTAGATGAGAAGGCCTTCAGCAAATTGAAAAAAGAATTTATTCTTGAAATGACAGAACAATGTTTCCGCGAAAAGAAGCTAAGCCGGAACCTTTATTATAGCCTGATGCTTCTTCAAACAGAAGAGCACAAGGCCTATGCTGTTTATTCTATAGCAAGATGCCTGAATGAAATATATGTGAGCCAGCGGGATCATAAACTGGGGCTGATGGTGGATGTGGAAAGCAAAGGCTACCGGGAAGAGTATAACCTGTTACTGAGGATGCTGAGCAAACTAAGACTGGAAGAGATCGCCAACCTGAATTACTACTTTTGCAGCCGTTACCGCAGTTTTATGAATGGAGACAGGGGTTTTGAGGAAGAAGGTCGTAAAGCACAGCGATTCAAAAATTGAGATCAACTATTTATTCATAAACATACCAAAATGAAAAAACAACTGCTGGCAATAAGCCTTATCCTGCTGGGATTCTATGGAGCACTGGCACAAAAGCTAACGATTGAAAATGTACAAAAAGTGTCTCCGCGAAATGCTTCGGCTATCAAAGAAGGTTCTGATGTAAAAGGGTATTTCTTCTTTTTTATCAGCGATAAGATTGATAAGAAAACCAATGAATACACTTTGCGGATCACAGACAACAGCCTCAAGGTATTGAAGGATGTTAAATTCCAGGATTCAAAGCATGTAAGTATTATCGAGTCGTCTTTTAACGGCGCCGACCTGATCTTCCTCTTGTATAATGATGATGAAAATTCATTCGAATACCAGGTGTATGGTGCGGATGGAAAGAAAAAACATACCTATAACCGCCAGCTTAGCAAAAAAGATGAACGGTTTCTTAAAACTTCTTACCTCGCTATGAATGATGATGATGAACAATATAAAGGTCTTTATCCTATTGATGGCAGTGGGTTTATTTCTGTAACCCCCAGCCGTGAAGACAAGGATTATACTTTCCAGGTAGATTATTTTGGTACGGCTAAACGCAAGCAATGGAGCTATACACCAACTGAAGGCGGCAAAAGGTTTATGGGTGATTACCTGGGCCAATACAATGGAGTTGTATATTTCGAAGTGCTTCGCTACGGGGGAGCTTTTGATCAAAAGCCCGATTCATACATACTTGGATTGAATATTGAGACAGGTAAAATGTTATTTGAAAAACCCACGGATAGCAAATACCGCTTTTACCCCGGAAGTTTATCATTAGTGAATGAAGGAAAAGCATATCTCTATGGTGAGTACTTTGACCTCAATGATAATATCATGAAGGATAAATCAAAAGGATTTGCTTTTTGGGGCATTGATGAAAAAGGAAAGATCACCAGTGAAAAATATTTATCCTGGGATCTTGAAATGGGAAAATACCTTGACGTAAGTTCAAAAGGAAAGATCAGTGATTTTGGATTTATGTATTTGCACCAGATCATCCAGGCGGCTGATGGAAAGATCTATGCCATTGGTGAAGGGTTTAAGAAAACAGCCAGTGCATTAGGTATTGCTTCTACTATATTGACAGGGGGCCGTGGTGGCGCCAGCATGGCCAAGATCAAAGTTACCGATATGATGATCCTTACATTTGACCAGGATTTTAATATCAAAGGGGCAAAAGTGTATGAAAAGAACGATAACAATGTTGAGTTTCCCAGTGGCTACGAATTTGTAAGTACGCCGTTGATGGGCAAAATGCTTAAATATTATTACGGCGGGTTTGATTATGCCTATACACAGGTGAATAAAGATCTCACTTCCTTTTCTGTTTACTACAGCGATTTTGTAAGAGAGAAAGGCAGCTACAAAGGCGGCACTTTTAATTCTATCAGTTATGCCGATGGAAAATTTACGACAGACAGGATCAACACTAAATCAGATGCAAAATTTTCGGCTGTGTATCCCAGCTCACAGGGGCAGGTGCTTATCATGGATTATTATAAGAAAGACAAAAGACTTGAAATGCATATTGAGAAACTTAACTAATAAGATCGCTATTTAAACAAAAATCCCCGTAAAATGCTTACGGGGATTTTTGTTAGTATGATAAGCCAGTTTGTTTAACCAGGTATCCTCGAAATATATTTCTCGATCTGTTTGATCTGGTCAACGATCTGGGGCGTAGTAGGTTTCAATGCTTTTGCTTTCCTGAAAAAATCTTTGGCTGCACGAAATTCTCTTTTGTTCATCATGATGCTGCACATCTGCAGGTAAGCGGCCGATTCATTTTCTTTATCGGGCAATCCTTTGCGGATAGCGGAACGGATATAACTTTCTGCCTGGCGCATATCATTCTTTTGCATAGCCAGCATTCCCATTTGCAATAAGCTGGCGCCTTCTGCTTCTTTCATTGGCATACCGAGGTCCAAACCTTTCTTCATCATCTTTTCTGCGCTGTCAAAATCCTGGTTCATCATCGCGATATTTCCTTTCAGGGTATAATACACCGAGCGGATAGGTTTGTAGAGCAGGTTGGGGAACTTGATCGAGTCGAGCACTTTTTGTGCGCCTTCCATATCACCACTTTCCATGTGTTCCTGTATCAAACGAAGCGGTCCAAAGAAAAAATGACCCAGTACAAGGATCAGGCCCACGAGATACAAAGGAAAGCCTGGCCAGAAACCGGCTGA
>DASVNY010000328.1:0-4643 GCA_036383615.1 Chitinophagaceae bacterium | reverse complement strand
CCAAGAGAAAAACACCAAAAAATTACCGTTTTTTTCTGCCAATAAAACCGGAAAACACTTTCTCCATTTCAAACAGATTTACTATTCGGTAATAAGTTTCTTTTAGTTACTGAATTTCCAGTTTCTTTGCCACCCGGCATGAGCGTTATTCATTATACAAATTGTCCTGTCTGCGGGTCCTGGAAGATCGGATCGGCGCTTTCTGCAAAAGATCATACTGTCAGCAAAGAGACATTTGCCATTTTTGAATGTGCCGACTGCTCACAGCGGTTCACCCAGGATGTTCCAGATGCGAATTCGATCGCTCCTTATTATAAATCGGAAGATTATATATCACATACCAACACTTCAAAAGGATTCATCAATAACCTCTATCAAAAGGTTCGGAAGCGAACGATAGCCGGCAAACGTAAACTGTTGCAAAAAACAACAGGGTTGACAAAAGGCAGCCTGCTTGATATTGGCAGTGGTGTAGGAAGTTTTGCCTTTGAAATGAAAAGCAATGGGTGGGAAGTGACCGCCCTTGAACCAGATGCTGATGCAAGAGAAGTGGCTAAGCAACTTTACGGAATTGAATTAAAAGATACTTCAACATTATACCAGCTGCCAGCAAACAGTTTTGATGCGATCACACTCTGGCATGTGCTGGAGCATGTGCATGACCTGCATGAATATGTTGAACAGTTACGAAACTTGTTAAAGGATACCGGGAAGCTTTTTATTGCCGTTCCCAACTATACATCAAATGATGCTAAAGTGTATCGGGAGTATTGGGCAGCGTATGATGTGCCGAGACATTTATACCATTTCTCTCCATCATCGCTGAAAACTTTAGTTGAAAAGCATGGGATGAAGATAGAAGAATACAAACCTATGTGGTATGATAGTTTTTATATTTCCCTGTTAAGCAGTAAATATAAAAATGGACAGTCAAACCTTTTCTCAGCTGCGTGGAACGGCTTTGTTTCAAATCTCAAAGCAATAGCTAACACGAAGCGATGCAGCTCTATCATTTATATCATCAGCAAATAATTAATTGCTGAACTGTACTTCATACAATTCGGGCCAGAGTTTTCCTGTGATATAAATTTTTTTGGTAGTGGCATCGTAAGCAATACCATTCAATACATCTGTAAAGGGATATTTGGCTTTTATCGTATCACTTAGTTTCGAAAGATCTGCTTTGGCAACCACAATGCCTGTTTGCGGATCTATTTTTAAGATATAGTTTGTTTGATACTTATTAGCATAAACATAGCCATCGATATATTCCAGTTCATTTACATTATTGGCCAATCCGCCGGATTCAGTGATATTGACAGTACGGATATATTTGAAAGTGCTGGGCTCATAAAAATTCAGGTTGCTGGTTCCGTCACTAACGATCAATTCTTTTCCATCATTGGTGATTCCCCATCCATCAGTACCAAGCGGAAATTCACCTAATTTTTTAAAGTCCTTTAAACTATACATGAACACCACTTTGTTTTGCCAGGTGAGTTGATAAAGGGTATCATGCAGGATCGTTATCCCTTCACCAAAATATTTATCATCCAGCTTTATACTTTGTAATGACTTACCTGTTTTCAAGTCAACCTTCATCAGCTTTGATCTTGTTTCCAGCCCGGTGCCTTCATACATTTCACCTTTATACACGATCAATCCCTGTGTGTAGGATGAAGTATCATGCGGATAGGTATTCAGCACGGAGTAGCTAAAGGATTTCGGGGCTTCTGTTTTTTCTCCATTATCCTCTCCATTCCCCTTACTATCGTTGTTTTTACAAGCTATTAATAGCAGGGGCAGTGCGGCAAAAAGCAGCTTTTTCATTGATCTGTGTTAATTTTTACAAATGTAATTATACGTTTGGTTCAAGCCTGTTAAAGGTTTCATGAGATATTGACCAGGAATCGGAAAAATACGATGCAAAAAATTCTCAAACAATTCATTAATAATATTATATTTGGTCATCATTAATCTTGTTCCTGAAAGTCTTCTTCAAAATCGTATCCCTGGAACGCCGCACTCTTTAATTCCCCATTATCCTGGTTTTATCTCCAATCTCTCATGATGAGCTCATGGCTTAAAATCTTTTGCCATGCCGTAACCGGTCAACGATACAGGAACTATGAGGACAAAACTCACACTGGCAATCATCGCATGGTTATTATGCCAGCAACTAACTGCTCAACGTAACTGCTCAACTGCTTCTTACCAGGCTGATCCATCATCAGCAGTTGCTATTGAAAAAGCAGAAACATTCGCCCGCCAATACATCAGCAATAATAACTCGTCAAGGGTGCTGCAGGGAACTGTTATAAAAATACCTGTAGTGGTACATATTCTTTATCACTATCCATCTGAAAATATCAGCGACGCCGAAGTGTTTAAACAAATTGAAATACTCAATCAATCTTTTCGCAGGAAGAATGCTGATACCGCTAATACTCCTTTGCGATTTGCATCAGTTGCCGCCGATTGTGAAATAGAATTTCATTTGGCCATATCTGATGCTAAGAAAAGAAGTACTTCTGGCATTATCAGGAAATATACTCCTATTAAAGAATGGGAAGATGATGATAAGATGAAGTTCTCTGCAGAAATGGGAGATGATGCATGGGATTCAAAAAGCTATCTGAATATCTGGGTTTGTAATCTTCGAAGAGTGGCCGGTTATTCTACATTACCCGGCGGACCTGCAGAAAAAGATGGGATTGTTATAGGCTTTCCTGTTTTTGGATTTGGTCATACCTCCGGTTTTGATAAAGGACGTACTGCCGTGCATGAAGTGGGTCATTGGTTAGGACTTCGTCATTTGTGGGGTGATGAATATTGCGGAGACGATGGGGTGTCAGATACCCCAAAACAAGGAACCTATAACGCAGGCTGTCCAACCGGTATCCGCCTCAGTTGCAGCAATGGACCCGATGGCGATATGTACATGAACTATATGGATTTTACCAATGATGTCTGTATGAATCTCTTTACAAAGGGCCAGGCGCAAAGGATGCGTGCATTTTTTGCAGCAGGTGGTGCGAGAAATTCAATAACCACATCAACCGGGCTTAATCCACCATTGATCCTTGAGTCGCCGCTACCGGAAGAATCTCCAAAATGGCTCCACCCGCAATTATATCCTAATCCCACCATTTCAGATATGACACTTGATCTTTCCTACGATGTAAGATGGTTGGGAAAGGTTTTAACGATCATGAATATGCAGGGGCAGGTGGTAATGCAAACAACTATTTCCGCTAAGCTGCAAACAATCAACGTTAGCAAACTCCAGGCTGGGATGTATGTGCTGACTGGTAAGAAAGAAGATGGAGAAACGATCAAACAGAAATTTATTAAGTTATAGAGAGACCCAATAATAGGACGGTAAGCAAAAGCCCCCAAAATTCCGGGGGCTTTTCATTTTTCACTATCTGTTTAATATTATTTGATCGCAAGATTTAAGGTCTCTACGGTAAGAGAAGAAAGATCGGAATTGTTTTCCGCCCATACTTCGATATAATCATTCGTGCCAAGAAGAACAGTGCAGGAAAGTGTGACCGACCCTTTGTCAACACCCGACGATAAACGTAATGCCTGTTTTGATTCCGGTAGTATCACACCGTTCTTAACGATATACAATGAAAAATATTTATTGGCAGCTTGCGAGGTCACACTCACAGATGCGATGACCTGGAAGCGTTTATTTTTTCCACCAATATAGCTTAGCCTGTTGTCAGCAGGGGAAGTAACCCTGAACAAACTGGCGGCAGCGGTTGCTCCCAAAACTTTTGTAGGTGTGTTGGTATTAGAAAAGGTAGTGGTAACAACAGAGGTGAGATAAATATTCCCGGTTGACACGTCATCCTTTTCAGTAGCAATGCCCGATGCTTCCACTTCCCATTTGTTTGAAAAACTGCCGTTTACTTTTGTGCCCGTTCCCATGAACGCGGTGTTTTTTAATATTCCTGATTCGGTGATTGAAGTAACACCGGTTACATCAAGAGCTGTTGCGGAACTAGCCGCCATTGGTTGATAAAAACCGCCCAATTTTTCGATCACATCAAAAGTGCCTACTAATTTTTCGAATGTTCCTGTGTTACTTGGGAACCAGGGAGTATTATCAAGAAATAGGTTAGCGTTATTCTGATAAGTGATGCCCACCGTGTTTCCTGAATAGTTGATCACACTAAAAAAAGTGATGTAACCACCTTTAACGAGACCTACGTCCTTACAGTTTGCAATGATCGCATCTCTCACAAGAAGGTTTTCTGTAGCGCTCATATCAAGGTTGAAAAGTTTAGAACCTGTTGAGCTGGCAACAAGTGTAAGCAGCCTGATCGTTCCACCTTTGGTGCCCGTAAATAGCTCACCTGAAGAAGGAGTGTAAATGATCTTATCGTTGTTTGCATCACGACCTACCAGGTAGCAACCATTCAGGTTTATTTTATTTGTCACCACAATTGTTCCGTTCACTTCGTAAAGCGTTCCTGAACTAAGTGTGATAATGCCCCCCGATGCAGCAGGCAGATCAGCTGCGGTTCTCACTATCACATGGTTGGTACGTTGCTTGCTCGGTGCTGATAAAAGATTACCGGACCCATCAGTATAAAGCATATTCAGCGGGAACGTAGCACCGGAATTATCTC